>JAIDME010000424.1 GCA_029050705.1 Acetatifactor sp. | reverse complement strand
AATTTGGCGTAAGTGATACCTTTTGGCAAAACCTCATACGATTTGGCAAAAGTGATACCATTTGGCAAAACCCCCGTACAATCTGGCAAAACCCTATACAATTTGGCAAAAGCCTGTAGTTTCGCCAAATTGTATAGGGTTTTGCCGAAAAGTATAGGGGTTTCGCCAAATAGTATATGGGTAAAGCGGTAAAAAGATAGTGGGGAAATGATAAGGGGCTGCAAAGGCTCCTTTTTTGGTTGTTTTATGCTTTTCGTTCCCGGAAAATAGTCGTTTCATGCTATCTGACAATAGACAGGAAATGCGGCGGTCTGCTATTTCCGCAGGCAGGCCGGGCGGCCTGATAACAAAAATCACTTGGAAAGTGGGGAAGATAGAGGTAATATGCTGTCAAGTACCTTTCCCGGTCTTTATCTGTCTTTCGGGAAAAACTGTAAGTTGGAAATACTATCTATACTTAGTAGGAAAATCTCTGATATAATAAACATATAGGAGAGGAAAAATGCAGTACAAACTATTAATCGTAGACGATGATAAGGCATTAGTAAAAATGCTGGAAAATTATTTTACCATGAAGAACTATGCTGTCCGGATTGCGACTACTGGCGAAGAGGCAATAGAGAAATGTCGCGACAAAACGGACTTAATCCTGTTGGACATCAATATGCCGGATATGGACGGACTGGAAGTATGCAGACAGATCCGGAATAAGGTATCCTGTCCGATTCTTTTTCTCACGGCAAGAGTGGAAGAACAGGACAGGGTAAATGGTTTGTTGTCTGGTGGAGATGATTATATACTAAAGCCGTTCAGCTTGAAGGAACTGGATGCAAGGATAATAGCCCATCTGAATCGGGAGGAACGTCGGCAGCGGAATACAAAATATTGCTCACACAATGGAATGATGATAGATTATACCGCCAGAGAGGTAGAATTAGAAGGTGTGATATTAGAGCTTACAAAGACAGAGTATGCTATTATTGAATTTTTGTCCATGCATCCGGGGCAGGTATTCGATAGAGAGCAGATTTATGAGAGAATCTGCGGCTGCGATGCAGAGGGTGACAGCCGCAGTGTTACGGAGTTAGTCCGGCGTATTCGGAAAAAGCTGGCAGAGCATACGCAGAGGGATTATATTGAGACGGTTTGGGGAGTGGGCTATAAATGGATAAATTGAGAAACCTGTCGATTAGAAAGTCTATCATTCTATATATTTTTATCAGCCTTTTAGTGAGTCTTCTGCTGTGGATAACAGCTTATGGAGCAGCAGCTTTCGGAGTGCAGTTGCAGTCTGCGAGGGATATCAGTAACGATTCAGTATATTATGATGGGAATCAGCTTGCCAGACCGGATTTATATATTGGGTCAGAACAGGGTAGGTTTCTTTTAGAACTATGTGATTTTATTCTCATATATGGGTTCCTGATATTCTCTGTTCCCGGAATCGTGATCGCTGTACTGTTGTTTTATCGAAACAAGATACAGAAGCCTTTACAGGAGTTAAAGGCAGCTTCCAAGCAGATTGAGGAGAATAACTTAGACTTTCATATCAGCTATGAGAATCATGATGAACTGGGACAATTATGTGCAGAATTTGAGAAGATGCGTAAAGAACTGGAGTCAAATAACCGGAAGATGTGGCGTATGGTGGAAGCGGAAAAGATGCTGCGTGCAGCCATAGCCCATGATATCCGTACACCGTTGGCCACCTTGCGTGGATATCAGGAAACGATGCTGGAATTTTTGCCAGAGAGTGCATTAAGCCAAGAGAAGATGGAAGAAATGCTGCGAGAAGGGATAGGGCAGATTGACAGAATTAACCGTTTTGTGGAAAATATGAGGGTATTATCCGGGCTGGAGTCCAGAGAAGCGGTTTGGGAACAGACAAGCCTTAAACAGTTGGAAGCTAAGTTGCGGATGTCAGCCGAAGTGTTGGAGGCAGAGTATGGGAGAAATGTGACATTTATTGCGGCAGATGCTGATAAAGAGATTCAGGCAGATGCCGGGTTTGTTCTTGAAGTGGCAGAAAATCTTATTTCCAACGCTCTGCGGTTTGCAAATGAGAATGTCTTAGTCAGCTTTATCACTGATGAAGACAACCTGACGTTGGAAGTGGCAGATGACGGAAAAGGATTTTCACTGCCGGAGGACATACACCAGACCGGGAGACTGCATCAACAACCTGACCTGCAGCACTTGGGGATTGGATTGTATATCAGCCGGATATGCTGTGAAAAACACGGAGGGAAGCTCACTGTAGAAAACCGTTCTGAGGGCGGGGGCATGGCAAGGGCAACATTTCAGGTGAAATAACATACGACAAAGAGGAGGCTGCGAAAGCAGCTTCTTTTTTTAACTATTTTTTTCTCGTTGTCTGTTTGTTGTGAAATGGATGATATCCTAATGTATAGTAAATGGAGTGTGAGGAAAGGTATGGAAATTTTAAAAACAACAGATTTATCAAAGTATTACAGCCATAACGGAACAGTGACGAAAGCTGTCGATCATGTAAATATCAGTATATGTAAAGGTGAATATGTTTCTATCATAGGACAATCGGGTGCGGGTAAGAGTACATTGCTGAATCTGCTTGGTGGTCTGGATAAGCCAGATGCAGGAAAGGTCTTTATTAAAGGGACATCTATTTATGATGAAGGAAAGAACCTGACTGTGTTCAGACGCCGGAATATCGGATTTATTTTTCAATCCTATAATTTAATGCCTTTTTTGAATGTATGGGAAAATATCATCCTGCCCGTGGGGATTGATGGGAAATCATTAGACAAAGCATTCGCATATGAATTGTTGGAGCGTCTGGAGTTATCTGCTAAAAAAAGCAGTTTTCCGGAGGAACTATCCGGAGGGCAGCAGCAGCGTGTGGCAATCGCTAGGGCATTGATCATGAAACCGTCAATCATTTTAGCAGATGAACCGACAGGGAATTTAGACAGTAAGACAGGCAGCAAGGTATTCCAGTTATTATTGGATGCATGTAAAAGGTTTGACCAGACATTGCTGATTGTCACCCATAACGAGATGCTTGCAAAAGAGGCAGACACGATCATAAGGGTAGTTGATGGGACTGCGGTTATTAAAAAATGATGATGGAGTTGAAAAGAAAATGCAGAACAGAATCATGTGGAATCTTGCCATAAAAAGTATATTTTATAATAAACGCAGAAGTTTACTGATTATATTCACGATCATGTTATCGGTATGTCTTGTTTTCAGCGTGATCACATACTGGAATAGTTACAGGAGTTTGGAAAAAAAGGAAGCTCTGGAAAAAGAGGGGGAATATCATGCTGAATATATGGATGTGGGGATATGGCAGTTGGAAAGAATAGGGAAGAGTCATGATATATGCGGGAGCTATATCACATACAAAGCTGAAGATGTGCATATTGTCAATGAGGATATTGTTAGTAATTATATTTCGCCGCAGGTTGTTTCTTTTGAGGATTTGGAAAAAGTTTATCATCTCTATGCAGGGTATATGCCGCAGGGGGAAGATGAAATCGTTATGGACAGGTGGGTTATGGAAACACTGGGATTGGGGACTGAACCGGGTGCAAAGATCCGTTTGTCATTAAGCATAGCGGACAAAGACACTGGAGAAGTTCGCCAGATAGAAAGGGATTTTCAGATTGTGGGTATCCTGGGCGATATAGAATCACTGAGGGCAGGTAATATTTCTTATGTTATTTTTGACAAAGGCTTTCTGGATAGTATATCAAAGAAAATTTCCTATAATGTGAAAATACGCCTGCAATCAAATTTTGAAAGCAGGAAACAAGTTGAAGACTTGGCATTAACTATGGGAATCCGTGAGGAAAACATAAATTATAATACGACATATCTGGATGCGTTTGGCATTGAAATAATAGATGTTTTCGAACTTGTAGTCATAGTATCCTTTATTCTTTTTATAGCTGTAATCGTTGTGCTTAACATCTACAATATTTATTTTGGTCAGAATATAAGAATATATGGGTTATTCAAAGCAATAGGAGCTACTGACCTGCAGCTAAGGATATTCGTTTTTTATGAATCACTGATCTTAGGTACGCTGGGTATCATAGCAGGCATTGCCGCCGGGACAGGTATGAGTTTTTGTGTGGTTCCTCTCACAAATAAGATAAACAAGGGTATGTCAGAGATTATCACAGACATTTCGGCACTCTCTTTTCTGACGGCTGCGGTCACAGGATATTTTATCGTGTTGTTTGCATCAAGCTCCCCCTTGCGGAAAATGATGCAAATATCCGTGACAGGGGCATATCATTACAATCCTGTAAATATAAAAAGCAGAAATGCGGGAAAGTTAGCAGAAAAAATCAGCATAAAATATCTGGCATATACTTATATTTCCAGATATAAGAGAAAATTAGCCTTTAATATCCTTTCTGTGACCTCAACATTTATTCTGTTCATCGTGGCAGGCGGCATTATAGGAAGTATGAATTTAGACAGCCTGACGAACCTGACGATAGGAGGGGACTACAGCATACAGATTTCTGATACGGTTTCAAGAGGCAGGGAACGAATAGATCTGCTGGATGTGGACTTCCTTAATGAATTAAACAATTATGAGGGAATAGAAAGCTATCATACAATCATGTATGACCGTATTTGGTGGGCAGAACAATCCGCAGAAAACCACATAGTGCTGCCGGAGGAATATATGGAGCTGGGGATAGGATATGGGGATATTGCCTCTATCCTGTATGGGTACGACAGTGAATTTTTAGAAGGTGTCGAAAAGTATATAACTGCCGGGACATTTGATCTTAAGCTACTGGAAACAGGCGAATATATCGTAGTTGTTGATGACGGCATTTCCAATATATCTCCGGGGGATGTGTTATATTTCAATGATTCTGACGGAAGTGAATTTGCAGTAAGTGTATTAGGCATTGTTTCCAACAATATCACTTACCGGGGGTATAAGGCATCGGGATGTGACTTGATCGTCCACCAAAATATGTTAGAACATTTAGGCATGGATACTCGTATACAGAGAATTGTTATATCATCGGACAGTCAGGGAGGGCAAGGTCTTAAAATAAAATTACAGGAAATGCTGGATGGGAGAGAAGATATAGTTCTTGTTTCCAATGTGGATTTAAAGATGGAACTAGCAGAAAAGAAAAGTATGATTTCAGCTATTTCCTATGGTTTTTTATTGGTTCTGTTCCTGATCGTGGTCTTTAATTTAGTCAATACGACATTTACGAATGTTTTGTCCAGGAAGAAGGAATTGGGCATACTGGAGGCAATAGGTCTTACACTACGGCAGGAAAAGAGACTGTTACAATTTGAAAGTTTTTATATTGTGGCTGTTTCATCCATAATCGGGATGGCGATGGGTTATCCTGCGGGATATATAGCGTTTCTTCTGTTCAAAAAACAGGCGGACTATGCCGTGTATTATTTCCCTGCAATGGAAAGCCTGTTGCTTGCAGCAGTGCTGTGTCTTCTGCAATGGATCATAGTCAGCAGGTGCAGTGGTCTGATAGGGAAACAATCCGTAGTTGAAAAGATTAAATATAAGGAGTAAAGGGTTATGGGAAAACTAAAAATTGTTATTTTGGCGACTGTGGCAGTAATTGCAATCTTTTTTATTGCTGGAGCGGTTCAGAACTCAGATAGAAAGCCGGATGAATACACCTTGATATTTGAAGGGGATAACAAGGCGGAGGCATGGGTAGATATAGCAATACAGGGAGAGAATGGCGTTATGTATCTGGGCAGTATGCTTCTTAAGGACAGCGCCCCGACGATGCGCGATGTTGTGGAAACCATCAATAATAAGAATGAGGGAATATTGATCGGTATGGATAATAATGGGATTATCATATCGGTCAATGAATATCAAAATGAGACGAAGCATTGGAATGTCTACATAAATAATAAAAAAACCTCAGAACAAAATATAGACGCTATACAGGTAAGCGATTATGACGGAATCACATTGCTGTATGAATGATAAGCCAAAAACGAAAATTCAGTTGATAAGTCTTGGAGCAGAGTAGGATTGTATATGCTTTCAGCATTTAATCTGTATGGAGGTGAACATGAAAAAAATTTTATTGGTTGATGATGATATTGAATGCTTGAAAAGCTTGAAAATGTATTTTGATTTAGTGAATTTTCCTACTGTTAGTGCAACCACTGTTTCTGGAGCATATCAACTACTGGATACGGAAAAAATCTCACTGGTATGTACTGACTGGGATTTACCAGACGATAGAACAGGATTAGATATACTGGCTTATGCCAGAGAAAGAAACATTCGGACAGTGTTCCTGACTGGACATGATGAGGAAAGTTATGAAGAAAGTGCATTTGACCAAGGTGCAATTCGTTATTACATAAAAGGGGAATTTTCATATTTTAAATTTAGAGATGATTTAATTGAACTTGCGAATAAGAAATAACTGCTTGCGAGAAACATGGATCAGTGAAATACACAAAAGCTAACCGCCGCAAATGGCTCACAGGCCCTTTTTCCATATGCGGCGGTCTGCCATTTCCACAAGCAGGCTGGGGGCCTGATAACGGAAATTACTTGGAAAACGGGGAGGTTATATGCGAGTAAATCAGTAACAACACAAAAAAACCGCCACTATAGACTTATCCATATGTAGCGGTCTGCCGTCAGTACATTTATCCCATATAACTTCCTACTTACGCAGGGATGATTTTAAGGCTTGTATTGTATTTGTGATTATCATCAGTTCATGGCTGGAACAGTCATCTAAAAGGCTGCTGATTTCGGCTTTGTAAGTCAGTTCTGCATTATTTAGTTCATCGCATAAAAGCTGATCGGCAGAGCAGGATAAGGCATTTAGGATAGCGATAAAGACCTTTAAGCTGGGAATGCAGTTGCCTGTTTCGATGTGGGAAATATGGGTTGTGCCAACATTGCATAATTCCGCCAGCTTTTCTTGTGACAAATTGCAGGCTATCCGCTGGCTCCTGATTTTACTGCCAATCGTTTTGTAATCTATCATGGATACCACCTCTATTGCATTGTAGGTGCAAATCGACATAACTATAATGACCTTAAAGTGCAAATAGATTAAAT
>JAIDME010000423.1 GCA_029050705.1 Acetatifactor sp. | reverse complement strand
ACGATATTTATTATGCGGAGTCTCAGGGACAGTATAAGATTATTTACACGCAGCAAATGCAGTACCGGGTGCGTATGACCGTATCGGGTCTTCTGGAAAAACTGGACGAGGGATTTTACAGATGCAGCCGCTCTTTTGTCGTCAGTCTCCGGCATGTATGCCGAATCACTAAAGGTGAGATATTTCTCGAAAATCAGGTTTCACTCCCTCTCGGACGGGGACAATATGATGAGATCAACAAAGCGATGATTCATTATTTGAGGTCGATATGATGTTAGGACGCAAGAATAAAAAAATAAATGAATATCAGAATGCTCTGGTAGAACAGCATTACGCCGAGATAGAAAATATATACCGCACAATGCGCGGATGGAGACATGACTGGCACAATCATATTCAGGCGCTTTCCGCACAGCTTGACAGCGGCGAATATGAGAAGGCGAGGAACTATCTGGACGAAATCAATCAGTCCATTCTAAAGATTGATACCGTCCTGAAGACCGGCAATACCATGGCGGATGCTATACTGAACAGCAAAATATCTCTGATGAAAAGCAAACAGATCGAGGTGGAGGCAGAGGCACAGGTCCCGGCCTCTCTTTCCGTGCCCGATGTGGATCTCTGCATTATCATCGGAAATCTTCTCGACAATGCCATGGAAGCATGCTCCAGGCTGGAGCCGGAGAGCCGTTTCGTGCATATCTACATTCATGTAAAGGGCGCCATGCTCTATATGTCATTTACCAATTCCGCCGGAAAAAAGCAGCGCAAGGTAGGGAATCTGTTTCTCTCCTCCAAAGGGAGTGAGCATGGCTTCGGACTGGCCCGGGTGGATTCTCTGGTTGCCCAAAACGGCGGGTATCTCACCCGCGCAAGTGAGGATGGCGGGTATACCACAGAAGTGACGCTGCCGCTGTAAAATCTGCTTTTCGTGCCTAAAACCCTATTTTTTGTGCCAAATCTGTCCTCTGCTCCCGTTTCTGTGAAATAATTGCCGCAAAAGAAAAATAAGCGACTGCGAAGCAGGCATTTATTTTTCTTGCGGTATTAACGAGCAAGCGTCCGATGAAATCGGACAGGAAGCGCGGCAGCGCGGGCTTGTGAGTTTATATGAGGAAGTGAGGACAATTTATGAAAAAAGATAAGGGTAAAGAAAAAGAACCGGCGCGTAAGCCGAAATACGGCACGGCCTACTGCATGAAATGGCTTATCACGCGGATGTGGCAGTGGGACAGAAGCCTGGTCTGGTCATCGGCGGCTTTGCTTCCGCTCTCCGTGATTCTCTATTGGATAGGGCTCTACACACCTTCCATTATCTTAGACAGCCTTCAGACAAACGAAAATTTCAATGAGATTGCGCTGATCATCACCGCCTTGCTCTGCGCAACCCTTTTATTAAATTTGGCACAGAGTCTTATCTCCGAGCTGAGAAGGCAGGCAGAGCAACGCAATGCCCATCGTTTCCACTGGGAGCTGATAAAGACCCACCTGCAAGCGGACTATTTTTTGAACTATGATACGGAATATCTGAAACTCGACGATCGTGCAGGCCAGGTTTTGGGTCAAAGAGCGGATGGCAGCCCGGGACGTTTTGTCATTCGTTTCTTCGATATGGCCGCCAATGTACTGTGCTTTGTATTGTTCGGTTCGGTGATTTCAACGCTCAGCCCCTGGGTTCTTCTGCTGCTTGTGGCAGGATCGCTGATCACCATGATCCCGCGCCGCTATCAACAGGACCGGGATCACGAGGAGCGGGACCAGCGAAACGCAAACTCCCGAAAAATGCACTATCTTTCCTGGCGACTTGCAAGCGAACCCAGGGCAGCAAAGGATATCCGGCTTTACGGGTTCACAGCCTTTTTGGACGATAAGATCCGCACGGTAATTCACGAACATATCCGGCTGCTCCGGCACCAGCAGAACAACCGGAGTCTATCCTCCTATGTGAGCTTTGGTGTGGGATTCCTGCGGGACGCATGCGCTTATCTGTTCCTGATCCGGCAAGCCGTCCACGGAAATCTTTCATCGGCGGAATTTGTTCTGTATTTTAACGCAATCGCAAGGCTTTCCTCATTCATTGACGGGATCGTGCAGTACATCGGATCTGCTCATGAGGCAGCTCTCGGTACCTCGGACTGCATTGCGTATCTTGACGAAAACCATAACCGAATGAACCATGCAGAGGGCATTCCCATCCCGAAGGGACATCCCCTTTCCATTGAGTTTCGACATGTCAGTTATCAATACCCGAGAGGGGAACAGCCGGTGCTTCAGGATATCTCCTTCCGGATTGCCGCCGGCGAGAACATATCCCTTGTGGGACTCAACGGAGCAGGCAAGACAACACTTGCAAAGCTGATGTGCGGACTGCTTTTGCCTGACGAAGGGGAGATTCTCATCGACGGGCACCCGCTGGGCGAGTACAATCGGGACCAGCTCTATACGCTGTTCTCCATGGTGCCCCAGAGCTATACGATATTACCCACGACCATAGCGGAAAATGTGGCTTTTCGGGACCGGAGCGAGATTGACGAGGCGCGTCTCTGGCGTTGTCTGGAAAAAGCGGGAATCGCGGACAAGATCCATGCCCTTCCCAGGGGAATCGACAGTCCGGTAGATAAGCAGTACGACGCGGATGCAGTCAATTTTTCCGGCGGAGAGATGCAAAAGCTCCTGCTGGCCCGCGCCATCTATCGTGATGCCTGCATCCTCATTCTCGACGAGCCCACCGCCGCGCTGGATGCCATCGCAGAGGATCGCATGTACCAAAGCTACCGGGAACTGACGGACAGCACAACCTCCGTCTTCATCAGCCACCGTCTGGCCTCCACCCGTTTCTGCGACCGGATCTATCTCCTGGACGGAGCCCGCCTTGCAGAGAGCGGAACCCACGATGAACTGATGGCGCTGGGCGGCAGATACCGCGAACTGTTTGATATCCAGAGCAAGTATTACAAGGAAGGAGGGGACTCTCATGACGAAAAATAAGAACCATCGAAGTCTTAAGACCGATCTTGGCCTGATCCTGCGGGGCTATCGAGTGTTATATGAGGTCTGCCCGCAGAACATCATTTGGACAACCGTAAACTGTATCGCACAGCAGTTTGCGCCGTATTTTACGCTCTATCTGTCGGCTGAGATCATCAATCAGCTCACCACCGGAGCATCCCTTCGGACATTGCTCACCCTGGCGCTCGTCACAGTCACAGGGCAGCTGCTTTTAAACGTTGCTCTGCATCTGCTCGCCCGCAAGACGGAGGAAACAGAAAGCATCAATTTTGACTTAAATGAACTGTACATGCTAAAGGTCGGGTGCCGTATGCAGTACAAGCATCTGGAGTCCCCGGATACCGCATTGCTCCGTCAGAAAATCCGCAATTTTTCAAACTTCGGCGGACATGGACTATCCCGGCTGTTCTGGTGCTATCAGGAGTTATTCGGCGCAATCGCCAATATCATTTTTTCGGTATCTCTTACGATGTCGTTGTTCCGAACCGTGTCCAATGTGAGGCTTACGGGATTTCCTGCATTCGTAAACCATCCCTTGTCCGCTCTTGTGCTTCTGGCGCTGATCGGACTCAACATCGCGGCTGAGATGATCAGCATTTATCGGCTTTATCCGAAGCATACCAGGCTTTGGAGTTCATTCAACCTCCGCTTTTCCCGCTGCCTGAAATATTCGGAATATAATGCCGACGTAACCGTATTGGGCGCAGTCGGACTATGTATTGAAAGATGCCGCAGGACTCTGCTTGACTATAATAACGAATGTATGCGGGAAAGTTTCAAAATCTCAGCAAAGCTTTCTTTCATCGGTAAGACGATGGAGACCATAACGAACCTTGTGTTGTATCTCTATATCGGCGCAAAAGCCTATATCGGGACCTTCGGAGTCGGTAACTTTTTTCTCTATACAGGTTCCGTAGACCGATTTTTGAAAGCAGTATCCGATTTCGGAAGCAGTATCAGCAACTTTCGTCAGAATAATGATTATCTCATGGAAGTTTTTCGTTATCTGGATCTGCCGGATGATATGTATCGCGGCACACTGTCGGTTGAGAAACGTGAGGACAATAAGTTCGAGATAGAGTTCCGCAATGTCAGCTTCCGGTATCCCGGCTCGGAATCTTTCGCCTTGAAAAATGTGTCCTTCAAATTCCGTATCGGCGAGCGCCTTGCGTTTGTCGGAATGAACGGAAGCGGCAAGACGACCTTCGTAAAGCTCCTGTGCCGTCTCTATGACCCTACCGAGGGACATATCCTGTTAAAGGGCATCGACATTTCAAAATACAATTACGATGAATATATAAAGCTGTTCTCCGTGGTCTTCCAGGACTATTTTACCTTTGCGTTCTCTCTGGGAGAAAATGTCTCGGCCAAACAGGACTACGATGCCGAAAAGGTGTGGTCATGCCTGAATAAGGTAGGAGTTTGGGATAAGTTTTCCAAAACGGAGCGGGGACTGGAGACGCCGCTGGGCACCGGCTATCAGAATGACGGCGTGGAAATCTCAGGCGGAGAAGCGCAAAGGATAGCCCTGGCGCGTGCGCTGTATAAGGATGCTCCCTACATCATTCTGGATGAGCCCACCGCCGCGCTGGACCCTATTGCCGAGGCGGAAGTATACTCCAAATTCAATGAGATCGTTGAGAATAAGACAGCAATCTATATCAGCCATCGGCTGTCCTCCTGCCGCCTTGCCGACAAAATACTGGTGTTCCATGACGGAGAAATCGTTCAGCAGGGAAACCATGACCAGCTTGTCACGGACACAGCCGGAAAATATTACGAGCTCTGGAACGCCCAGGCGCAGTACTATACATGAGAAAGCGCAGGGAGCTTCTTTGGGGAGGCTCCCTGCCCATAACTTTAATCTATATCCGCCTGATCACAACCGCTTACTGACTTCCGGTTATTCCCCCTCCATAGAATCCTCTTTCGCCGGTGTCCTCACTTCCCCCGGAGCTCCCGCCTCATACTCCTCCACTGCCGGATCCACGATATCCGTGGTCCTCACCCACTCCTTTGTCCCTTCCACCTTCACCGCCGGCTGGGTGTGCTTAGCCAGAAACCTTGTCAGCGCATACAGATCGATCCAGATTTCATTATTACCTTCCTTCTGGGACTCGTCGAAGATCAGCTGCAAGCCCCAGTGAAGATGTACCACATCAATATTGTTCACGTTCTCCTTGGCGCTGTACCCGGTATGTCCCATGTACCCGATCACATCTCCGGCTGTGACGACGCTGCCCTCTTCCAGCCCCTCGGCATAGGGATAATTCTGGCGCAGATGAGCGTAGTAATAATAGCGCTTACCGTCAAAGCTGCTGATACCGATGCGCCAGCCTCCATACTGATTCCAGCCAAGGGCAGTCACAACTCCGGACTCCACTGCAATGATCGGTGTCCCCACCAATCCCATCATGTCATGTCCCAGATGCTTTCTCTTGTATCCATAGCTCCTGCCTGCGCCGAAATCGTCATAATGAGTATAGTCAAAGCCCCGGGCAATAGGGAAATACCCCTTCAGCCCATAGACCGTCTCGTATTGCACATTGCCTGCAGACTCTCCGGAGCCGCCGCTTCCTTCCGCTTCTCTCCGATACTCTCCCACCAGACCGCCGATGGCAGCGTCATATGCTTCCCTGTAATACTCATAATATTTCATATCAGCTGTCAGCTCTTCCAGAGTGGCCTCCCCCTCCGACAGCTTCTTTGCCGCCTTATCCATAGTCTTTAAAGCACTGCTGTCAAACTTTCCCCCCGTCTTTGCAGCCGTGTAAGCCAGAAGTTCCACCCAGCAGATTTCATGCTCCGTGCCGTGAGTCTTCACATCCCACTCATAAGCCTTGCACAGCGCGTCGTAGGAAACCGTGAAATCCACCCACTTTATGTAATCATTCTCTATGGACAAAACTTTATTGCCTGCCGTCTCCCTGTCTCCCAATCCGCTCTGCCGTCCGGCTACAACTGCTGCCAGCGCCAGCACCAGCACACACTCCGCCAAAATTCCTTTTTTCAGCCAGGCCACATACCTTGCTCTCTGTCTTTTATTCATCATCGCTCCGGGTAGCATTTTATCACTGAAATATATGAAAAAGGCGGTGAACTTATTCGCTCACCGCCCATATCGCCGCCCGTTCTGTTACGCTTACGCTTCCGGCTCTATCAGCCCGTAGGTATCGCCTTTCCTCTTGTACACCACATTCACCTGATCTGTATCCGCATTGATAAACACAAAGAAATTGTGCCCCAGCAGTTCCATCTGAATGCAGGCATCCTCGGCATACATGGGTTTTATGTCAAATTTTTTGGTGCGGACAATCTTTATCTCTTCCTCATCCATGTAATCGTTTTCCACGTACATTTTGCTGAAGGAGCCAGCCGCCTGCTGCTTGTCCACAATTTTTGTTTTATATTTCTTCAGCTGCCTCTCAATGATTTCCTCCACCAGATCAATGGATACATACATATCGTTGCTGACCTGTTCGGAACGAATAATGTTACCCTTGACGGGAATCGTCACTTCAATCTTCTGACGCTCCTTCTCAACGCTCAGCGTCACATGTGCTTCCGTTTCGGGATTAAAATACTTTTCCAGCTTGCCTATTTTTTCTTCCACTGCCGCCTTCAATCCGGGCGTAATCTCGATGTTCCTGCCTACAATAATAAATTTCATGCTAATCATCCCTTTCGGTTATTTATTGTATGAACATTGTACCATGTTTTCATACGGTTTTGCAACAATTTAACAAATTTTTTACTCACGATTAATATTGATTTTTTTCGACATAAAAGCCTTTTTATTACAACTTCACAAAACGGATGTTCCGGTTTTCATCCTTCGTTTAAGTAATCACCCAACCGTAAAAACAGTGGATAATGTGTATAACTTAGTGCATAACTCGCTTCTGTCCTTTTTCAGAGTGTTTTTAATGTGGATAACTATTCATTCCATGGGATTTTCCTTTCGACAAAAAATCACATTATTTTTATCTTTTGTACAATATGCACAGATGTCACAAGTTCATGCCTTTTTTTAACGAATGCAATATTTTGAAAAAAATTAAAATTTAAAAAAAGTTTTAAAAAATGA
>JAIDME010000422.1 GCA_029050705.1 Acetatifactor sp. | reverse complement strand
CAGGCTTGCCGTCAAGACTGACAACAGGAAGCGGTTTGATTTTGCGGGGGAGGAGCTGGCTCCGGCCGGCTGGAAGGCGGAGGTGATCACCTACGATCTGCACGGAGACGGAAAATTAATGGCGGGAAATGTCATGACGGAGTATGAGGAAAAATTTTCCGCCATGGGAAATCCTATCTGCAAATATATAATTTACCCCAGCAGACGCTTTTTATGAATATGAGGGCTGAACTGTTACCATGTACCAGTAGGGCATTTGCCATGAAATGATTTACAGGCTGTGCGCAGCGTTGAAAATGCAGGGATAAGGGAGAAGGTATAGGCTTAGGATGAAAAAAGAAGCTTTTATTTATGAAGGAAAAAGAATTTTAATCAGTATTTTCGGCGCATTTCTCTATGCGTTGGGGATTAATTTCTTTATGGTACCGTCGGGGCTGTACACCGGCGGGCTGATGGGTATCAGTCAGGTCATCCGTACCGTGTTGGCAGACTTGTTCCACCTGAATTTCGGCAGCTTTGACATAGCGGGTATTATTTATTACATCATGAATATCCCTATCTTTATTGTGGCATTCACGCGGATAGGAAGGATGTTTTTTGCAAAGACGGTGCTGGCGGTTTCGGCAATGACCGTTTTTATGTCGGTTATCCCCGTGGGAGCGGTGGTGGATGATGTGATGGCTTCCTGCGTGGTGGGCGGCATCATTTCCGGTGCCGGTGTGGGAATCATGCTCCGCATGGGTTCCTCCGGCGGTGGTATGGATGTCATCGGCGTGCTGCTGACCAAGTGGAAGAGGGATTTCAGTGTTGGAAAGGTGAGCCTGTTGGTAAACATGGTACTGTACGGCACCTGCCTTTTCCTCTTTGATGTGGATGTGGTGCTTTATTCCGTCATCTATGCTGCGGTATACTCAGTTGCCATGGACCGGATGCACACTCAGAATATTAATGTGGAGGTCAACGTTATCACTAAAGCGGATACCACGGCCATGGAGAAGGAGATTTTCAACGAGGTCGGCCGGGGGATCACCAAGTGGTCCGCCCTGGGGGCATATACCTATGACCGTTCCCACGTCCTGTATATTCTGCTTTCCAAGTATGAGGTGAACCGGCTGAAAAGCATCATTCATAAGCATGACCCTAACGCATTTATTGTGGTAAACGAAGGGGTCAGCGTGGACGGAAATTATTTGAAGAAGCTGTAAACATTTATGAAATTATAAACTGTGCTTTATGTATCGTCATTTTTGTGCTGTCAATTATTTTGAAGAGAGTCTGGCAAGTAAAATCAAGAAAAAAATTTATGGATTCTGTATGATTATCACAGAGCAGTTGGAAAGGAAGATGACAGGAAGTGAGTGAATGGTACAGGCAGGTACAGAAAATGGTGGAGGAGGTTGACGAATGTATCCGGCAGCGAAGCGATGAGAAAATGACGCTTTCCTGCCTTTCTCAAAAATTCGGGTATTCGGAATTTTATGTCTCCAGGAAGTTCCGAGAATTGTCAGGAATGAGGTTTCGTGATTATCTGCTGCATCGGAAACTGGCCTTTGCACTGAAGGAAGTGCGGGATACGAAAAGAGGTCTTTTGGAAATTGCGCTGGATTACGGCTTTTCTTCTCATGAAGCGTTTACGCGGTCTTTCAAAAAAGCATATGGTATAACGCCCGGTGAATACCGCCGCAGCCCCGTACCCGTTGTACTGCGTACTGTCCTTAAACCCTTCGACTGCTACTTAACAGAAACCGGAGGAACAGGCATGACAAATGATGCAAATGAAGTAAAAACGTATTTTGTGACGATACCGGCACACAAGTACCTGCATATCCGAAATTATGAGAGTGTCGGATATTGGGATTTCTGGCAGAAACAGAGTCAGATTCCGGGACAGGACTGTGAGACGATCTGCGGGCTGCTTGACAGCATAAAGGGAAAGCTGGACGACGCGGGCGGCACAGGGGCGGACAGCGGAAGCGGGCAGATTATGGCGTATATCAACGAACCCACCGGGAGAATCTGCAGCTGGGGAATCCCGCTGGCGGAAAGCTACGGTGTGCGGCTTCCCGCGGATTATGACGGTGCAGTTCCGGAGCAGATGCAGATGATGGACGTGCCGGAGGGAGAGTATATTGTATTTGAACATGGTCCCTTTGATTTTGAGACACAAAACGCCAACGTGGAGCAGAAAATAGAGGAAGCCATGAAAAATTTTGACTATGATTCTTCCGGCTACCGCCTTGACCTGACGCCCGGCAGAGTATTCTATTTCTATCACGACTGCAAGCGGTTCTGGAAGTATGTCAGACCGGTGCGGAAGATATAAGTGTTTCCCCGTCCCTTCGAAATTTAAAAAGGGCGGGGATTTTTTATATTGTCAGGTTTGCCGGCCTGAGCTTATATGCCTGATTGTTTATCCCGCAGCGCTGCGGCAACAAATCCCTTAAACAGGTGATGGGGCCTGTTGGGGCGGGACTTTAATTCCGGATGTCCCTGGGTGGCCATGTAGAAAGGATACTCCGTAATCTCGCACATTTCCACAATGCGCCCGTCGGGGGAGGTTCCGGATAACCGCAGTCCCTTTTCTGTCAGAGCGGCCCGGTAATCATTGTTCACTTCATAACGGTGACGGTGTCTCTCATAAATCGTCTCTTCACCGTAAAGTTCAAAAGCCCTGGAATTTTTATCCAGCACACAGGGATATGCGCCCAGTCTTAAGGTCCCGCCGATGTCCTCCACGCCGTTCTGGTCAGGCATCAATGCGATGACGGGGTGAGTGGTGTTAGGGTCAAGCTCAATGCTGTGGGCGTCGTTATAACCCAGCACATTTCGGGCATACTCTACAATGGTGAGCTGCATGCCGAGACACAGGCCCAGCATGGGCTTTTTGTGGGTGCGGGCATAATTGATCGCCAGGATTTTTCCTTCAATGCCACGGGAGCCGAAGCCGCCGGGAATCAGAATGCCGTTCACATCGGATAAAAGCTCTTCCACATTGCCGGGAGTCACTGTCTCTGAGTCGATCCACTTGATATGGACGGTGGTGCGGTTGCTGATGCCGCCGTGCTTCAGGGCTTCCACAACACTGATGTAGGCATCATGCAGGGAAACATATTTTCCCACCAGGGCAATCTGCACTTCATTTACGGGATGCTTCAGGTCATCCACCATTTTCTCCCAGTCGCTTAAGTCCGGCTCAGGACAGTTTAAGCGCAGGCACTCGCAGACCGCCTGGGCAAGATGCTCTTTCTCCATGGCAAGAGGGGCTTCATAGAGATATTCCACATCCAGATTCTGCAGTACCCTGCTGCTGGGGACATTGCAGAACAGTGCAATCTTATCCTTGATTCCCTGCTCCAGAGGATGCTCACTCCGGCATACAATGATGTCCGGCTGAATTCCCATTCCCTGTAAATCCTTGACGCTGGCCTGAGTGGGTTTTGTCTTCAGCTCCTGGGAGGCGCTCAGCCAGGGAATCAGGGTGACATGGATCAAAATGGCGTTTTCGTGTCCCACATCATGCTGGAACTGCCTGATAGACTCCAGGAAAGGCTGGCTTTCAATGTCGCCCACGGTTCCGCCCACCTCGATGATGGCAATGCGGGTGTCGGGGTCGGTGAAGTTCCGGTAGAACCGGCTCTTGATCTCGTTGGTGATGTGGGGAATTACCTGTACGGTGCCACCCCCGTAATCACCCCGGCGCTCCTTCTGCAATACGGACCAGTAAACCTTTCCGGTGTGAACGTTGGAATTTTTGTCAAGACTTTAGTCAATGAAGCCCTCTTAAGTTCCCAGATCCA
>JAIDME010000421.1 GCA_029050705.1 Acetatifactor sp. | reverse complement strand
GGAACTTCCTTATGAAAGATTTCTGCGCTTCGGACCGGAGAACCTGACGGAAGCAGAGCTTCTGGCAATCATTATCAGGACCGGCACGAAGGAAAAAAGTGCAGTTCAGCTGGCGGAACAGGTGCTGGGACTGGCAAAATATCCCAAAGAGGGCCTGCTTGGACTCCATGACGTGAGTCTGGAGGAACTGGAGAGCATAAAGGGAATCGGTCAGGTAAAGGCAGTGAAACTGAAGTGTATCGCGGAATTATCTGTGCGCTTAAGTACAGCCACCGCCAGAGCGGGAGCAAAGTTTACCAATTCCGGACAGGCTGCCGCATACTTCATGGAAAAGCTGCGGCACAGGGACACAGAATGCGTATTTCTGGCAAGTCTGGATGCGAAGGGACAGCTGATACGTGAGAAAAAGCTGTCGGAGGGCAGCGTGAGGACCGCACTGATTTCTCCCAGAGAAATATTTTTGGAGGCGCTGGACGCAAGAGCGGTAAATATATTGCTGGTACACAATCATCCCAGCGGAGACCCATCGCCCAGCAAAAGTGATATGGAAATCACAGCCGCAGTCAGGGAACTTGGGGAAAAGATGGATATTCCCCTGTTGGATCACATTGTGATAGGTGATAACCGGTATGTCAGTTTCCGGGAAGCCTTCTGGTTCGCAGACAAAAACTGATAGTTACGATAAGAAAGGGGTTGTCATTTTGGCAAACAACGCATTTGGTATCGATCTCGGCACCAACAACATTAAAATCTACAGCAGGAGTGATGACAGCGTTCTGATTGAAAAGAACATGATTGCCATCGAGAACAAGAATACGCTTTTTGCTTACGGGGACTCTGCATTTGAAATGTATGAGAAAGCGCCCGGTAATATTCATATATCCTATCCGCTTTCCAACGGTGTCATTGCGGACATTAAGAATATGGAGACTCTGGTACGCTATTTTGTGGCAGACCTTCAGAAGGGAAACAGCAAGCCTGCAGACTTTTATATTGCGGTTCCCACAGATGTGACAGAGGTAGAAAAAAGGGCTTTCTATGACCTGGTAAAAGATGCGGGTGTGAAAGCGAAGCGGATTATGGTGGTGGAGAAGGCCGTTGCTGATGGGCTGGGGCTGGAAATCGATGTCAAGAATTCGCAGGGTGTGCTTGTGGTGAATGTGGGATATGAGACTACGGAGATTTCTATTTTATCTCTGGGCGGCATTGTGCTGAGCCGGCTGATAAAGACGGGGGGCTTAAAGTTTGACGAGGCAATCCGTGCGGCGGTCAGGAAGGAATTCAGCCTGATCATTGGCGGCAAGACAGCGGAGTCCGTAAAAATTTCACTGCGGGAACTGGAAGAGAGCGGTGCGGGTGCGGTTGTCTACGGGCGTGACATTGTGACCGGGCTTCCCGTGGAGCGCGAGATTCCCACAAAGCTTGTGGATGATTGTCTGGAAGAGCACTTTAATGCGATTATTGACAATGTGAAGGTGATATTGGAGAGGACACCCCCTGAACTTGCGGCGGATATTTACCGTCACGGTGTTTTCCTCACCGGAGGGGCCTCACAGGTGAATCATCTGGCAGAGAGAATGGCAATGGGTACAGGACTGAAGGTAACTGTGGCGGAGAATCCTTCCAACAGTGTTGTTATGGGACTTGCCAAGATAATCAAGTATTACAACTATAAATCCGTATCTTATGCA
>JAIDME010000420.1 GCA_029050705.1 Acetatifactor sp. | reverse complement strand
TTTCCGCCTGAATAAAATATCTGCCGTCCGTCCAAAGCCCCGCTCCCTCCTGCCAGACCCGCAGTGTGCCGTTGGAACCGGAAAAATTGCAGAAATATTCCCTCACCTTAAAATAATCGTTCACATACTCCGAATTGTGAAAATCCGCAGTGGGCATCATGTAAAAGTCAACGCCCTCCTCCTTCATCACTGTCCGAAGACTGAACAGCCTTTCCTGAATTACCTTATTCTCCATATCAGCCCTGCCCTTTCTTAAATTCTTCACACTATTTCCATGCATCTGGAGGTGCCTACTCTCTCACAGCCCAGATTCAGAAACATTTCCAAATCTTCCCGGGTAGACACGCCTCCTGCAGCTTTGATCTTCACTCCCGGCCCGATATACTTTTTAAAAAGTTCCACATCTTCCCGCGTTGCACCTCCGGTGCCGAAGCCGGTAGATGTCTTGATAAAGTCCGCCCCTGCGTTAGTCACCGCCCTGCACATGGCAATCTTTTCCTCTTCTGTCAGATAGCAGGTCTCAATAATAACCTTCAGTATATGGCTGCCGCACTCTTTTTTAATGGTTCGGATTTCATCCTCCACCTTCTCAAACAGCCCGTTCTTCACATCCCCGATATTCACTACCATATCAATCTCATTGCAGCCATCCGCCAGCGCCTGCCTCACCTCAGCCACCTTCGCCCCAGTCACACTGTAGCCCAGTGGGAAACCAACTACGGTACAGATATTGACCTTATCCCCGTAGGTATCGTGTATCCTCTTGATATATGCGGGAGGCACGCAGACGCTTGCTGTCCCTAACTCCACCGCCTCATCGCACAGGCGCACAATGTCATCCCATGCAGCGTACGCTTTCAGCTGTGTATGGTCTATATGCTTCAACATATCCTGTGTTGTCATAATATCTCCTTACACTAATGCGGCGGAGCATTTTGCTCCGCCGTACAGTCAATCTCATTTAATAATTTTTCAAGTGGACCTGTCTGCTTTTTCAGGCCTTGGGACCTGCTGCAACCAGTGCCTTACCTGCATCGTTGCCCTCATACTTTGCAAAATTCTTGACAAATCTGCCTGCCAGATCATTTGCTTTGGTCTCCCAGTCAGCAACGTTTGCGTATGTGTCGCGAGGATCCAGAATGCCGGTATCTACGCCGGGAAGCTCGGTAGGAATCTCAAAGTCGAAGATAGGAAGCTTCTTGGTAGGCGCTTTGTTAATGTCACCGCTCAGGATCGCGTCGATAATGCCACGGGTATCCTTGATGGAGATACGCTTGCCGGTGCCGTTCCAGCCTGTGTTCACCAGATATGCCTTTGCACCGCTCTTCTGCATCTTCTTCACAAGCTCTTCTGCATACTTGGTAGGATGCAGCTCCAGGAATGCCTGGCCGAAGCAAGCTGAGAATGTAGGTGTAGGCTCTGTGATTCCGCGCTCCGTACCTGCCAGCTTAGCCGTAAATCCGGACAGGAAATAGTACTGTGTCTGCTCAGGTGTCAGGATAGACACAGGAGGCAATACACCGAAAGCGTCTGCGGAAAGGAAAATCACATTCTTTGCAGCCGGTGCGGAAGAAACAGGGCGTACAATATTCTGAATATGATTAATCGGATAAGAAACACGAGTGTTCTCGGTTACGCTCTTATCATCAAAGTCAATCTTACCTGCCTCGTCAACGGTAACGTTCTCCAGCAGAGCGTCACGCTTGATCGCATTGTAAATGTCAGGCTCGGAATCCTTGTCCAGATTGATTACCTTTGCATAGCAGCCACCCTCAAAGTTGAACACGCCGTTGTCATCCCAGCCATGCTCGTCATCACCGATCAACAGTCTCTTAGGGTCTGTGGAAAGGGTGGTCTTTCCGGTTCCGGAAAGGCCGAAGAATATTGCAGTGTTCTCACCGTTCATATCCGTATTTGCAGAGCAGTGCATGGAAGCAATACCCT
>JAIDME010000042.1 GCA_029050705.1 Acetatifactor sp. | reverse complement strand
GTATACAGGAGAATAGGGCGAGACGGAGGCAGTTTAGCTACGGGATACGGATGACATAACGGCAGCGTAAACCGCATATGCCGGATAAATAATATATATGGAGGGTATTGACATGAAAGAAATGAAGAAGTATCAATTCTGGTTCTGCACAGGTTCACAGGACCTGTACGGAGACGAGTGCCTGAGAAAGGTGGCGGCCCATTCCAAAGAAATGGTGGAGGGACTGAATGCGGCGGGAGTTCTGCCATATGAATTGGTCTGGAGGCCGACTCTGATCGATCAGGCATCCATCCGGCGCACCTTTAACGAGGCGAACAATGACGAAAACTGTGCAGGCGTCATCACCTGGATGCACACCTTTTCTCCTGCGAAAATGTGGATCATCGGCCTGCAGGAGTACCATAAGCCTCTGTGCCATCTGCACACTCAGTTCAATGAGGAAATACCTTATGATACCATTGACATGGATTTCATGAATGAGAACCAGTCCGCTCACGGCGACAGGGAATACGGACATATTGTGACCCGCATGGGCATCGAGAGAAAGGTTATTGTGGGACACTGGAAGAATCCTGCCGTTATGGAGAAGCTGGCAGGCTGGATGCGCACCGCGGTGGGCGTTATGGAGTCCTCACATATCCGTGTCTGCCGTATAGGCGACAACATGAACAATGTGGCTGTCACCGAGGGAGACAAGGTGGAGGCACAGGTAAGGTTTGGCTGGGAGATTGACCATTACAACGTAAATGATGCTGTCTCCTATGTGGATGCCGTTCCCAGAGGGGATGTAGACGCTCTGGTGGAGGAGTATTATAATAAATATGAGATTCTCCTGGAGGGCAGAGACCCGGGAGAATTCAGGGAGCATGTGGCAGTTCAGGCCCAGATTGAAATCGGTCTTGAGAAGTTTCTGGAGGAGGGTGACTATCACGCTGTCGTGACCCATTTCGGCATGCTGGGAGGCTTAAAACAGCTGCCGGGACTTGCCATTCAGAGACTGATGGAAAAGGGATACGGCTTTGGCGCGGAGGGTGACTGGAAGACGGCAGCCATGGTGCGCCTGATGAAGATTATGACCCAGGGCAAGAAGGACGCAAAGGGAACTTCCTTCATGGAGGATTACACCTACAACTTTGTGCCCGGCAAAGAGGGAATTCTGCAGGCTCATATGCTGGAGGTATGCCCTACCATTTCTGACGGGCCTGTCAGTATTAAAGTGCAGCCGCTTTCCATGGGCAATCGTGAGGATCCCGCCCGTCTGGTGTTTACCAGCAAAACCGGTCCGGCAGTGGCCACATCCCTGGTGGATATGGGCAATCGGTTCCGCCTTCTCGTTAATGCCGTGGACTGCAAAAAGTGTGAGAAGCCCATGCCCAAGCTTCCTGTGGCAACCGCTTTCTGGACACCTCAGCCTTCCCTGGAGGTGGGTGCAGAAGCCTGGATCCTGGCGGGCGGCGCGCATCACACTGCGTTTTCCTATGACCTGACCGTGCAGCAGATGGTTGACTGGGCGGACGCTATGGGCATTGAGAGCGTTGTCATTGACAAAGATACCAAAATACCTGCCCTGAAGAACGAGTTGAGATGGAATTCAGTGTGTTATAGATAAGTTTATTAAGCGCGTGGCGCAGAAAGGTGGATATCAATATGAGCGAAGTGATCAAGGATGCAGTCAGAAGCGGCAGAACCGCCCTGGGCATTGAGTTTGGCTCCACCCGTATCAAGGCGGTGCTGGTGGACGGGAGCCATAACCCTATTGCCATGGGAACCCATGACTGGGAAAACCGGCTGGAGAACAACATCTGGACTTACAGCCTGGATGACATCTGGAGCGGACTGCAGGGCTGCTACCGCAGTCTGGCGGAGGACGTCAGGAATAAGTACGGGGAGAGCCTGACTACTATCGGCAGCATCGGATTTTCCGGCATGATGCACGGATATATGGCATTCAACGGGGCGGGGGAGCTGCTGGTGCCCTTCCGCACCTGGAGAAACACCATGACGGAGGAAGCCTGTAAGGAACTGACGCCTCTGTTCAATTTCAACATTCCCCAGAGATGGAGCATTGCCCACCTCTATCAGGCAATATTGAACGGGGAGGAGCATGTGAAGGATATTACCTTCTTCACCACCCTTGCCGGATACATTCACTGGCAGCTTTCAGGAGAGAAGGTGCTGGGCATTGGTGAGGCTTCCGGTATGTTCCCCATCGATTCTCCGGCAAAAGATTTTGACAGGAAGATGGTTGCACAGTTCAATGAGCTGATTGCAGGAAAAGGCTTTTCCTGGAAGCTGGAGGAGATTCTGCCCAAGGTGCTGTGCGCGGGTGAGAAGGCCGGAAGCCTGACCCCGGAAGGAGCAAAGCTTTTAGATCCCACAGGAACCCTGCAGGCAGGCATTCCCATGTGCCCTCCGGAAGGAGATGCGGGCACCGGCATGGTGGCCACCAACAGCGTCAAGGTACGCACCGGAAATATTTCCGCAGGAACATCCATTTTCTCCATGGTAGTCACAGAGAAGGCGCTGGAGAAGGTGCATGAGGAAATCGATATGGTGACGACGCCGGACGGCAATCCGGTCGCCATGGTACACTGTAACAACTGTACCTCGGATCTGAATGCCTGGGTCAATCTCTTTGATGAGTTTGCGGATAAGTTCGGCTTGAAGATTGACAAAAATGATCTGTACGGCACGCTGTACAGGGAGGCACTGAACGCTGACACGGACTGCGGCGGACTGATGGCCTACAATTATTTTTCCGGCGAGCCTGTGACGGGTTTAAATGAGGGCAGACCTATGTTCGTCCGTATGCCGGATGCAAAATTTAATCTGGCAAACTTTATGAGGAGCCACCTCTACAGCGCTATGGCAACGCTGAAGATCGGCAATGATATCCTGTTGAAGGAGGAGCATGTGAAGGTGGATTCCCTGATGGGCCACGGCGGCCTGTTTAAGACTCCTGTGGTCGGGCAGCAGCTCATGGCAGCAGCCTTCAATTCTCCGGTTACCGTCATGGACACTGCCAGCGAAGGCGGAGCGTGGGGCATGGCAGTTCTTGCCGCATTTATGGACGAGAAGGCGGCGGATGAGACTTTGCCTGACTACCTGAACAACAGGATATTTGCGGGACAGACCGGCAGCACCATTGAACCTAAGGCCGAGGATGTGGCAGGCTTTGATGCCTTTGTGGAGAGGTACAAGAGCACTCTGCCTGCGGAGAAGGCTGCGGTCCAGGGACTGAAGATTATCTAAAATAACAAAATACGTTGTTTAAGATAATCTAATCAGTCCCGCAAGAATCGCCGGGGGCGATTCTTGAATAAATATGAATTATAAGCGGAGGATCATCATGTTAGAAGAATTGAAGCAGTTGGTATATGAAGCCAATATGGATCTGCCCAAATATGGGCTGGTAACCTTCACCTGGGGCAATGTCAGCGCTATTGACAGGGAGAGCGGCCTGTTTGTCATCAAGCCAAGCGGCGTGGAATACGAGAAGCTGACGCCTGAGGATATGGTAGTGGTGGATCTGAACGGCAAAAAGGTGGAAGGCCGGTATAACCCCTCCTCGGACACAGCCACCCATGCGGAACTGTATAAGGCGTTTCCGGAAATCGGCGGTGTCGTACATACCCATTCCTCCTATGCCACCAGCTGGGCCCAGGCGGGGCGCAGCATCCCCTGTTACGGAACAACCCATGCCGATTATATCTATGGTGAGGTTCCCTGTGTGAGGTGCCTGACGAAGGAAGAAATTGAGGCGGCATATGAGGAGAATACCGGTCATCTGATTGTCAATGAGTTCAGGAGAATGGAGAAGGACCCTGTGGCGGTGCCTGCCGTACTCTGCAAGAACCATGGACCTTTTGCATGGGGCAAGGATGCCAAAGAGGCGGTACACAATGCAGTAGTTTTGGAGGAGGTCGCGAAGATGGCTTACCGTGCGGAGACCATCAATCCCCGCATCCAGCCTGCGCCTCAGGAACTTCAGGATAAGCATTATTACAGGAAGCACGGCGCTAATGCGTATTACGGGCAGAGCGAAAAGTAATATAGCAATAACTGATTAGACGTGGTGGAATATTGTGTGATATGATAAACCCGATTTAAGAAATTGAACTAGAACAAAAATTGCCGCGAGACGGCAGAATGGAGGAAAGGCATGAATAATTTAGAACTGCAGAAGCACGCAAATGACGTGCGGAAAGGCATTGTAACGGCAGTTCACAGTGCAAAAGCAGGACATCCCGGCGGCTCTCTTTCCGCTGCGGACATTTTTACTTACCTGTACTTTGAGG
The DNA here is from genome assembly GCA_029050705.1 of Acetatifactor sp. Lineage (GTDB taxonomy): Bacteria > Bacillota > Clostridia > Lachnospirales > Lachnospiraceae > Acetatifactor. The sequence continues at coordinate 15,155 of JAIDME010000042.1, read as the reverse complement.
AGATGAACATTGACCCGAAGAATCCGGACAAGGAAGACAGGGACCGTTTTGTTCTGTCAAAGGGGCACACGGCTCCCGGACTCTATTCCGCTCTGGCAAACAGGGGATATTTCCACGTTGAGGATTTGAAGACTCTCAGGCATCTGGGCTCCTATCTGCAGGGACATCCCTGCATCCATATCCCCGGTGTAGACATGTCCTCCGGTTCGCTGGGACAGGGCATTTCCGCAGCTGTGGGTATGGCGCTTGGCGGCAGGATGGGAGGAAAAGATTTCCGTGTCTACACGCTGCTGGGTGACGGTGAGATTGAGGAGGGCCAGGTCTGGGAGGCTGCTATGTTCGCAGGACATCGCAAGCTGGACAACCTCTGTGTCATCGTGGACAATAACAATCTGCAGATCGACGGCCCTATTGACCAGGTCTGCTCTCCTTATCCCATTGACAAGAAGTTTGAGGCTTTCAACTTCCATGTGATCAATGTGGATGCCCATGATTATGACGCTATCCGCGCGGCATTTAAAGAGGCGCGGGAGACGAAGGGAATGCCGACTTGTATTGTTGCTCACAGTCTGAAGGGCAAGGGCGTTTCCTATATGGAGAACAGTGTTGACTGGCACGGCAAGGCTCCCAACGACGAGGAGTATGCGGTGGCTATGGCCGATCTGGAGAAGATTGGCGCAGAATTAGAGAAAGCAGGTGAAGCATAATGGCAGACGTTAAAAAGATTGCAACCCGTGAAAGCTACGGCAACGCGCTGAAAGAGCTGGCGGAGGAGTTCCCCAATCTGGTGGTTCTGGATGCCGATCTGGCAGCGGCTACCAAGACGGGAGTGTTTAAGAAGGCATATCCGGACCGTCATATTGACTGCGGTATTGCGGAGTGTAACATGATGGGTATCGCGGCAGGCTTATCCCTGACCGGAAAGATTCCCTTCGTCAGTTCCTTTGCCATGTTTGCAGCGGGACGTGCCTTTGAGCAGGTTCGTAATTCCATCGGCTACCCTCATCTGAATGTGAAGATCGGGGCAACCCATGCGGGCATCACCGTGGGTGAGGACGGTGCAACTCACCAGTGCAATGAGGACATTGCTCTGATGAGGACCATTCCCGGCATGGTGGTTATGTGTCCTGCGGATGATGTAGAGGCAAAGGCGGCTGTCCGTGCGGCACTGGAGTACGATGGCCCCGTGTACATCAGGTTCGGGCGTGCGGCAGTGCCTGTGATCAATGACAGGCCCGACTATAAATTTGAAATCGGCAAGGGAAGTGTTGTGCGTGAGGGCAAGGATGTGACGATCGTTGCCACCGGTATCTGTGTAGACTCCGCTCTGGGCGCGGCTGAGAAGCTGGCGGCAGAGGGTGTTGAAGCGGAGGTTGTCAGCATCTGCACCATCAAGCCCCTGGATGAGGATATCATCATAAAGAGCGCGAAGAAGACCGGAAAGGTAGTGACCGTGGAGGAACATACCATCATCGGCGGCCTGGGCAGCGCAGTCTGCGACTGCCTGAGTGAAAAACTGCCCACCCCTGTGAAGAAGCTCGGTATGCAGGATGTCTTCGGCGAGTCCGGTTCTGCGGCAGCCCTGGTGCAAAAATACGGTCTGGACGCAGAGGGCGTTTACAAGTCCGTGAAGGAGTTCCTGTAAAATTGAAATAACGGTTCATGGCTGAACTGTTACAAACTTAAAAGCGAAAAAGGATTAGTCAGAAAAGCGGCATGTCAAAATGATATGCCGTTTTTTGGTGTGCGGTTACTTGCGTGTCCCGGATAACCGTGATAGTATTAAGATGTTCGTGCATCATGAACAAAGTCAACCTTGGTTAACAAAGTCAGCTGCGTTAACAAAGTCAGCTACGCTGACTTGGCTCATTGCTTGCGGAAATAAATTAGGAAAGGAGGAGAGCATATGTTAAAAATATTTTCATTATCGGAGGAATTAAGAAATGAACAAATATATATTTCGAAACGCAAAGGAGGTTCTTCTGGTTAATATCTTCGCTGCGGTATCTGCCGGATTTGCGGCATTGCTGCCATACATAACAGCGGAACTGGTGGAACGGACAGGAGCTTTTTCCGGCGGGATGGCAGTCCGCTTTGCGCTGTATTATATCGGTGCGGTAGCGGGTATTCTGGTGTTTGAATATCTGGGTAAGATGGCGGATGCCGGGCTTAAGAAAAAGATGATGTGTCAGATGAAGTGTGACGTGGCGGACAGGTTCCTGTCCATGTCCCAGGCGGCATTTCATGAGCAGGACAGCGTTTACTATATGTCTGTGCTGACAGAGGATATTCCCACTCTGTATCAGGATTATTTCATGTGTGTGTTTGATTCTCTGAGCAGCATTGTCAGAGTGATGGTGTACCTGGTGTTTATGTTCCTGCTGAATCCGATTCTTGCTACGGTTATCCTTGTTGTCTGTCTGGCGGCTGTGGCAATTCCGAATATCGGAGGAAAACGTCTGGCAGCGCTGCGGAATGATCAGGCAAAGAAAAATGCTCGTTATATCGGAAGGATAAAGGAGCTGTTTGAAGGTTTCATACTGGTAAACTCTGTTACAAGGGCGGCTTTTACCGGGCAGCATGATGAGGCGTGCGAAAACAGGGAGGAAGCAACTTACCGTTATAACAGGTTTGGTTCTTTTGTGGAAGTTTTTGCGGGAATGTCCCTGTATATCATTAACATCGCTGCATTTGCAGGCGGTCTGATACTGATTCAGCATGACCTTTTGTCGATGGGAAGCTTTGTGGGACTGATCGCCTTTGTGGACATGATCGCGCTGCCTGTGCGGGATATTATGTACCAGATTATCGGTATTCGTTCCGCCGGGGAGATTAAGGAGAAGATTCAGGATATTTTAGAATTTCCGGACACGGTAAAGAAAGCAAAAAATCAGCTGGAGGACAGTATTGCAGTCAGGGACCTGGGTTTGCAGCTGGAGGAGTTTGAACTTAAGGATGTTAACCTGACACTGAAAAAAGGAAGAAAGTATGCGGTGGTCGGAAAGAGCGGCGCCGGGAAATCTACGCTTTTGAAGCTGATGCTTGGGTACTATGGCGGTTATGCCGGAACGATTACCTATGACGGAGTGGAGCAGGAGCAGTGCGAGCTGGTGGAAATGATTGCGGAGATAAATCAGAACGCCGTCATTTTTGACGCCGGTGCAAAGGACAATATCACATTGTTCGGCAGTTATCAGTCGGACAAATTTGATTCCTATGTGGAGGCGGTTGACGCGGGAATGCTGATGCGTGAGAAATTCGGGGAATCCGGTGCCAATATCAGCGGAGGCGAGAAGAACAAGATTGCGCTGCTCAGAGCATTGAACAGGGAGTGTGACGTGCTGTTCTGTGACGAGATGTTTTCGGCCCTGGATGAGCAGAACAAGAAAAAAATTTCCCAGTATTTATTTGGGCGAAAGGATCTGACTATATTGTCAGTGACCCATGACATATCAAAAGAGGCACTGCAGTTTTATGACGAGATCATTGTCATGGATTCCGGCCGAATTATCCGTCAGGGAGAAACAGCGGAGATGCTTACCTTTTTAAAGGACTTTTTCCGTGAGGAGATACGCTGATGGCAGGGACTCTTGAAAGAAAATCTATCAATTGCCAACAGATAGGGGTTCTATGAATAGAAAGATACGGAAAATGAGAAAACGGAGGTTTTGAGATGAGCGGTATACTGATAAGAAAAGCAGTGGGGATGATGTCGGAGGACCCCAAAAAGTTTACAAAGAGTGTGATTCCGGCAATACTGCTTTCTGCTGTCGGATTGCTCCTGGCGCTGCTGATGCTTATATTCAGTATCGATTCGGGGAGTTTGGAAAAGTTTTTGGCGGGAGCGGAGACACCGTATGCCATTATAGAGGCATATGATAAGTGGTATGAGTCGATGGTCACTGCCACCATGATCAGTCTGGTGATCGTGTCGGTATGTGGCGTGGCGGCAATTATCATAGGCAGGAAATCGGTGGTTGCAGTGCTGTGTGCCATTGGCATTTCCATCTTTGGATTTTTTGCCTGTGGAGTGATGTATCTCAGTGAGGACATCCCGGCGCTGAGAGCAAAGGCACAGGAGGATATGGCGCAGATTGCGGAAGGACGGCTGGAGACGGCGGAGGTAAGTTTCCATAAAGATAAGGGAAGGGCAGGGCTGCGGGGGATATATACGGATGGGCAGCCAACCATGTTTGCGGTATACAGCGGGATAGGAAACACTTTCGAGAGCAGCTGGATGGATTTCTATATTCCCGACAATCTGGGATTTACACCGGATGAGGACAGAATGTATAACGACAACAGGAGCATTGAATGGAACAATGAAAATGCCCGGTGGTATTCCGTTACTTATACTAATAACTTCTGCGTGGTGATATCCGTGGAGCCCCTGAACTGACAGTGTATGCTTTGGCAGGGAAGACGCGCCCTGCGGGTACGCAGTCGCTCTGAATATGCATTATTTTGACCGGGAGGAAGCGGTGGAATGTGCCAAAAGCATCCGTTTCACGGAAGCGGCATGGCGTTAAGATAAATATGGTAGAAAATGTAACGATATAGTGATATAATGAGACGTGTGTATGAACCATTCGACTGACTAAAATGCCGTTTGCGCGGCGGAATGAGAGGAAAAATGGGAGAACAGGGATTCTGGCATGAAAATGAAAGCTATATCGATTCAGTGCTGAATAAGGTTAACATGCTGGCGGAGGATACCTATATTTATATCCTGCATCTGAAGCAGAACAGAGCATGGTTTTCGGAGACGGCCAAGACCTATTTCGGGATACGGGATACATATTCTACAGACCATTTTGAGATTATGCGCGGTCTGGTCCATCCGGATGACTGGTGGGAGTACGAGGAGGGGCTTCCGCAAAGAATGCGGGGAGAAAACCTAGACTGGGAATTGTGTGTCCGGATGAAGGGAGTTTCCGGGGAGTATCACATGTTCAGCATCCATACGGGTATTGTGACAGATGAGAAGAATGCGGAAGAGTATCTGCTTGTCCTGCTTCACAATGAAAATGTACTGCCGAGAATTGATGCCCTGACAGATTTATATTCCCAGGCAAGATTTACGGATGACATCGAGGCGGAGATCGGAAAGAAATCTCCCTTTGCCGTGCTGATGATCAAACTGGAACGGTTTAACAATCTTAACATTATATATGGAAATGATTTTACCAACCAGATTTTAAAAGAAACGGCGCTGCAGTTTATTTATATGATGAATGAAAACAGCGCTGTTTACCGCCTGGACGGTCCGAAGTTCGGCTTTATCCTGAGGGGCTGCGGCAGAGAAAAACTACTTGACTTCGAACAGGCGCTCAGGGAAAAGCTTGCAAAGGGAATTCATATAAACAACACGCGGGTTACGCTGAAAATATGCGCGGGAGCAATTTTGATCGAGCAGTATGAGGGGAAAGCGGATGCTCTTAAGTCTAAGGCGGCTTATGCCCTGGGACATTCGGAAACAGAGCATCAGGGGAAACTGATCATTTTTAATGATGAAGTGCGCACTTCAAAGAATGTGGATCTGGAATTGATGAAGGTAATCCATCAGTCGGTCAGGGAGGGCTGTGAAGGATTTTATGTGGAATACCAGCCGATTGTGGCTTCAGAGACGGGGCGCATTGCAGGAGCGGAGGCACTGGTCAGATGGCGCAGGGAACCTTATGGGATCGTGCCGCCCGGCATGTTCATCGAATGGATGGAAACAGACCCGGGAATGTATGAACTGGGTAACTATGTGCTGCGGACAGCTCTGGGGGAGACAGTAGGGCTTCTTTCGGTCCTGCCGGAGTTTGTGCTGAATGTCAACGTATCGGCAAGGCAGCTGGAGCGGGAAGAGTTTCGCGCGGAGGTGCTGCGTATTTTGAAAGAGACGGAGTTTCCGGCCAGTCATCTGTGTCTGGAGTTGACGGAGCGATGCAGGGATATGCCGATAGAATCGATAAAACGGGAGGTGGAATTTTTCCGGGAATATGGTATCCGTATGGCAATGGATGATTACGGAACCGGAAGCGCTTCTTCGGGAATTGTGCTTCATGCGCCGATGGATGAGATTAAGCTGGATATGAGCTTTATCCGGGGGATTATTGAGGATACAAAAAAGCAGGCCATGGTTCGGTCCATCGTAGAATTTGCCAACAATTCCGGCATGAGTACCTGTCTGGAGGGAGTGGAGACGGAGGAATTACAGAATTATCTGCGGAGTTATCGGGCCACCTGGTTTCAGGGGTATTATTACTCAAAACCCATTGAAATAAAAAAATTCCGCGAATTGGTACAAAAAATTAGTTTTTATTAAACAACTATGATGCAATTTTAGTTTACATTGTATGACAGAAAGGATAAAAGGCGGTTAAATCCGCTTGTGTGCAGAGCCGTCAACGGTTCCGCACCGCAAAGAAGTACAATGGGGTGGGAAAATGCAGGACAACAGGGCATTACAGAGAAACTATGAACCGGAATTGATCAATGTCACAAGAAATCCGTATTTGCTGGATTATGAGGAGCAGAGACGGAGAACGGCGCAAAGACAACGTGCCGGTCAGAGTGCGCGGAGAGATTCTGCGGGGCAAACATACAGGCAGGATATGAGACAGCCGGTGAGGAGAGAGGGAGCATCCCGGTCCGCATACGGGCAGGATATGAGACAGCCGGTGAGGAGAGAAGGGGCATCCAGGTCTGCATACGGACAGGATATGAGACAGCCGGTGCGGAGAACAGAAGAACTGCAGCCGATATCCGGGCCGAATATGCGGCAGAGGGCAGGACGACCGGGGGCTCAGGGCGGCCGGCCGAGCCGCGAGGCGATGCTGAGGGCGCGCCGGAAAAGGCAGGTGCGCAGACAGAAGATAGCAGTGGGCATTTGGGCAATCTGCATCATCGCTATCTGCGGCGTGCTTTTCCTGAACCGGGACAGTGCGTCTGCGGCAGGACCAATCGATAAGCCAAAGGATACGCAGCAACAGCATCAGGAGATGCCGTCTTCGACTGCGTCGGGAACTTTGATACAGGGACTTCCGGCGGAGAAGTTTACAGCTCATCCGGAGTGGACGGAGAACTTTTTGACCATCAATGAATATTCCAGGCCGGGAGAAGCGCTGCCGGAGGTGAAGGATATTTTTGTACATTATACGGCAAATCCCGGAACCAGCGCGGCCCAGAATCGCAGTTATTTTGAACGACAGAAAGATGAACATAAGGCCAGCGTCAGCGCTCATTTTATCATCGGCTACGAAGGAGAGATCATCCAGTGTGTGCCCCTCGATGAAATTGCCTATGCGGTAGCGGGCAGAAACTTCGATTCTGTCTCAATAGAATGCTGCTACACGGCCAAGGATGGTTCGTTTACGCAGGAGACCTATGAGTCCCTGATTTCCATGCTGGCATGGCTGACCGATGTTTATGACCTGGACACGAGCCACATTCTGCGCCACTATGACAGCAACGGCAAGAAGTGTCCTGTCTATTACACCGAGCATGAGGACGAGTGGGAGCAGCTGAAGCAGGACGTCAAGGCATATAAATAAGTCAGGCTTTACTTTGGTCTGCTGATACTCAGTGTGTTTTGCACTACGTCATCCGCATATTTTCTGGATGTGATCTGAAGATCATATGTGCCGTCGCTGCAAGTCATGGAGAGACTGATGCAGGAATCCTGATAAACATATTCTTCGTGCCACATATCCGGCGGATCCAAATGTAACAAAACATCCTCGGTGGACAGAATGCTTTCCCGCAGGGCCTCGACGGAAAGATTATATTCCGGCGAGGCAAGCGCCGAAAGCTCCTGGATCAAATCGGCATAATCATCAATATTTGCTCCGTAAAAGCTGATAAAGTGGACAATTCCGGAGCCGGTGTCATAATTGACAGAGCATCTGAGTCCGCCGCAGTCATAGGACAAAATCTGCTGGAACGAAGTATAATACTCATAGCCGCTGTCTGCATAGGAATTGTAATAGGTATTGTCATAGGGCTCCTCCTCGGACGCAGCCTCCCCAAAAAAGTCTTTGACTGCATTCGCAGCTTCATCATAAGCAATCCCCAGATGATAGTAGGTACACTGGAGTCCCAGAGCTTCAATGTCTTCCGCGGCATAATAGTAATATTTTGTGTCGCCGTAGATTTGCAGATCCAGCGGGTCAAGCTGCTCCAGCAGTTTCCAGTCGATTTCGGCTGCATCCGCCTCCGGGGAAGCTTCATCGGCGGGATGGGCCGAGGTTTCATCAGGAATCGAGGCCTCGTCGGCAGGCTGAGTTAAGGTTTCATCAGGAACCGAAGCTTCATCGGCGGGTTGAACGGAAGTCTCATTGTCGGATTCAACCGGCGGTTCCGGGGGTATCAGGATTATTTCGGCAGGTTCTTCGACAGATTCAGAAGCTCTCCCGGCGTCATGCCGGCTTTGCGTATCGGCCCGGGTGGCGCGGTCCCCACCGGATGGCTCTGTACCGCGCTTCAGGACCAGGTGTGCGCATACCACAAGGCATAAAATAAAGCAGACTGACAGCATGGATCCGAGTAAAATTATTTTGGGAGTGTCTTTTCCGGGATTTTTGCCTGAATCTTCCGGCACTGCTGAAAAAACGGGTCTTGATGCCGGGGCAGAAGCAGTGGGTTTGGATTTTGCGGCATATAAGTTTTTCAGAGCGGCGGTCAGCCGCCGGTACAGTTCCTTTCGCTCAGTCTCATTGTCATCACAGGTATCTTCGACGGCAGCGCCATGGGTGTTATATAGTATTGCATAACGCCTGCACTGCTCGCACCAAAGCGTTTCTGACAGTTCCGAGTCACAAAAGGGACAATATTTAATCATTAAAAATTCCTCCTTTGCCGGGCGGCCCGGTATCCGAATACAGTGCTCACCTCACATTTAATTATGCCGCATATGCGGTATAGTATCAACAGTAAATTATACCGTAATATTGCGAAAGTTCTCGTTATCTGTTAGAATGAGGGGGAAGATGAGGAAAGGCATGGTTGCGGCAATGAATATTTTGGCACCGTCGATTCTGGCTGCGGATTTTTGGCGGCTGGGAGAACAGATTCAGGAAGCGGAGAATGCAGGAGCGCAATATCTGCATATAGATGTAATGGATGGTGTGTTTGTGCCGTCCGTATCTTTTGGAATGCCTGTGATTCAGACCATTCGAAAACATACAGGTCTCTTTTTTGACGTTCATCTGATGATAGAGAAGCCGGAGCGCTATCTGAGGGAGTTTGCGGACTGCGGAGCGGATTTGATCAACTTTCATCTGGAGGCGGCGGAAGATGTCAGAGGGACCATAGCCGGGATCCGCGGTCTGGGGAAAAAGGCAGGCATTACCATCAAGCCGGCAACACCCGTAAAGGCGGTGGAGCCATACCTGGAACTGGTGGACATGGTGCTGGTCATGACTGTGGAGCCGGGTTTTGGCGGACAGAAGCTCATGCCGGAATGCCTTGACAAAGTGAAGGAACTTCGGGGCCTGGCTGTGGAGCGGGGCCTGAGTATTGATATTGAGGTAGATGGCGGCATCACTGCGGACAATGTGGAACTTGCCGTGCAGGCGGGGGCGAATGTCATAGTGGCAGGGTCCGCTGTGTTTAAGGGAGACATTACAGAAAATGTGGGAGCGCTTAGAGTACGAATGAATTTATGAGCGGCCGGAGGTGACGAAATGTCAGATTTGGCCAGGGGAAGGAGGCGGATATGCACCTTATCGGCGGAGTAGAAAGCGGCCACGGTTCGGATAGGCACCAGGTAACGGGCTGTATGCACGGTCATACCCATTATCATCAGGGAAACATAAAAGCGGGCGGGGCGGACGTGGGTTCCCAAATGGCCCGGATGCAAATGCAAAAAGAGCAGCAGGACTCTCAGCTTACGCTGTCGGACTGGCTCCAGCGGATGCTGGACCGCGGTAAAGGCATTCTGAAGGGAATCTGGGGAACCAACGAGACGAATACCGACGGGATTGCAGGAGACAGGGCGGGCAGTGCGCAGATGATGGCTCAGGTGCGGGACAGCGGGGAGGCAGCCGGACATGGGGCGGTAAGCAGCCATACGGCGGCAGAAAAAAGTGCGGCGATACAGGGCAACCCTTATTTCGAGGCCATGCCGGAGAAAAATGCCGCGGCACATATGCCAATCTTCCAGAGGGTTCGTGCAAAGATTGTGGCCGGAGCGGAAAAGCTTGCGGGCAGACTGCCGGGGAAATCTTTCCGGTTTCAGGCGAAAAATTCTTTTCAGGCAAAATCGGATCAGCGTCCCAGGGAGGATTTGAGGAAGCGGAGCAAGTATAGAAAGGATGAACTGGAGATAGACTGTATACTGACGGACGAGAGCTACCTGATGGACTCCTATGACAGAAAAGGCGAATACAGTCAGCTGACAACGAAAAAGTAAAAGTTGACATTATATTGTGAGTTGTGATACTCTCATTTTACAGACAATAAAGGCAATGACGAAGAGAGTACATCCCGGACTTGTTTTACAGAGAATGCCCCGGCGGAATTTTGTATCCGCAAGGCTGAGAGGGGCAGGGCAGGAAGGATGGAACATGGCTTCCGAGCAGCGCACCGAGCCGGTGGAAGGATGACTGTATACATGGACTGCAAGTTTGAACAGTGCATCTGCGACGGTAAGGCTGCGACAGGTTCCGCCTGTTACAGCGGATAGAGTTGGGCAGCCCTGACTCGAAGAGGTTCGGTTTGAGAGAGCCGGATGAAGAGAAGTGGTACCACGGGCACAGGCTCGTCTTCTCGCATGATATATGCGCAGAAGACGGGCATTATTTATTGTTGAATTATGCAGGAAGAGTGTTTGACTGAAAGGAGAAAAGGATATGCAGAACAAGGGACCTTATTATTTGACTACAGCCATCGCTTACACATCGGGTAAGCCTCACATCGGCAACAATTACGAGATTGTGATGGCGGACAGTATCGCGCGTTTCAAGAGGAAGGAAGGATATGATGTCTTTTTCCAGACGGGAACCGATGAGCACGGTCAGAAGATTGAACTGAAGGCTCAGGAGGCGGGAGTGACACCAAAGGAATTTGTGGACAATGTGGCGGGCATTATTCGCGGAATGTGTGATCTGCTGAATATTTCCTATGATAAGTTCATCCGCACCACAGATGATTACCATGAGAAACAGGTGCAGAAGATATTTAAGCGTCTGTATGACCAGGGAGACATCTACAAGGGTGCTTACGAAGGTTTATATTGTACGCCCTGTGAATCCTTCTGGACGGAATCACAGCTCAAGGATGGCAAGTGCCCGGATTGCGGCAGGGAGGTAAAGCCGGCCCGGGAGGAGGCTTATTTCTTCCGCATGAGCAAATATGCGGACAGGCTGATCCGTCATATCAATGAGCACCCCGAGTTTATTCAGCCCGTATCCCGCAAAAACGAGATGATGAACAATTTCCTGCTCCCCGGCCTGCAGGATCTGTGCGTGTCCAGAACCTCCTTTAAATGGGGAATTCCTGTGGACTTTGATGACAAGCATGTGGTTTATGTCTGGCTGGATGCCCTGTCCAACTATATCACAGGCATCGGTTATGACGCGGACGGGAACAGTACGGAGCAGTACCAGAAGCTCTGGCCTGCGGATCTGCACCTGATCGGCAAGGACATCATCCGCTTCCATACCATCTACTGGCCCATCTTCCTGATGGCCCTGGGTGAGCCCCTGCCCAGGCAGATATTCGGGCATCCCTGGCTGATGATGAACGGGGGTAAGATGAGTAAATCCAAGGGCAATGTCATTTATGTGGATGACCTGGTGGACTTTTTCGGCGTGGACGCAGTACGATATTATATGCTTCATGAGATGCCCTATGAAAATGACGGCAACGCCACATGGGAGCTGATCGCGGAGCGAACCAACTCAGACCTGGCAAACACACTGGGCAATCTGGTGAACCGCACCGTCTCCATGAGCAACAAATATTTCGGGGGCGTGGTGGCGGACAAGGGCGCCGCTGAGGCCGTGGATGCGGATTTAAAGGCGGTGGTTACGGATACCCTGGCAAAGGTGGAAGAAAGGATGAGCACGCTCAGGGTGGCGGATGCCCTGACGGAGATTTTCGGCATATTCAAGCGATGCAACAAATATATCGACGAGACTGAGCCCTGGGTGCTTGCGAAGGATGAAACCAAAGCAGACCGGCTTGCCACCGTTCTCTATAACCTGGTTGAAGGGATTGTCATCGGGGCATCCCTGCTGGAACCCTTTATGCCTGAGACGGCGGAAAAAATTGCAAAGCAGCTGAATACTTCCCTGCGGGAGTTTGATAATCTGGATAAGTTCGGCCTGTATCCCGGCGGCAGCAGGGTTACGGAACAGCCGGAAATCCTGTTTGCAAGACTGGATATGAAGGAAGTGGAGAAGCGGGAGGCGGAGCTTGCGGCAGCTATGGCCGCCGCTGCGGAAGAGGAAGCCGGGGCAGAAGAAAACGACACGACTGTCATTGATTTGGAGGCGAAGCCGGAGATTACGTATGACGATTTTGCAAAGCTTCAGTTTCAGGTAGGTGAGATCATTGCCTGCGAAGCTGTGCCCAAGTCCAAGAAGCTGCTGTGCAGCAAGGTGAAGATCGGGAGCCAGGTGAAGCAGATTGTATCCGGAATCAAAGCGTACTATACACCGGAGGAGATGGTCGGGAAAAAGGTGATGGTGCTGGTGAACCTGAAACCTGCAACGCTGGCCGGAGTAGTGTCGGAAGGAATGCTGCTGTGCGCGGAGGATGAGGCAGGGAATTTATGTCTGATGAAACCTGAAAAGGATATGCCTGCGGGGGCGGAAATCTGCTGAGGCTGACGTGTGAACTGTAAATAATATATAAATTTTATTCAAGGGTACTTAAATTTTTGTCGAAAATGAGTTATACTCCTTATTGAAGGTTGAAACTATGCTTATTCAGAGGTGAGTGTATGGTAAAAGAGGAATTCTATTTTGATTCGCGTGATGGCAAGAGCAAGCTGCATGCGGTCAGATATGTGCCGGACAACACAGAGGATATTCGATGTGTGGTTCAGATTGTACACGGCATGGCCGAGTATATTGAGAGGTATGAGGAGTTTGCCGAATTCCTCACGGCCAGAGGCTGTGTTGTCACCGGTGAGGATCATATGGGGCACGGAAAATCCGTGGGCAAGACGGGAAAATACGGATATTTCTGCGAGCAGGACCCGGCCACGGTTATTGTCAGGGATGTACACAGACTGAAAAAGATGACCCAGGCATTGTACTCCGATGTGCCATATGTCATCATGGGTCACAGCATGGGTTCCTTTATCACCAGAAATTATATGTTCCGCTACGGAACGGGAATCAGCGCCGCAATTATTATGGGAACGGGCATGCAGCCGCCTGCACTGCTGAAGGTATCCAAAGCGGTGGCATATATCCAGAAGGTATTTTTCGGACCGAAGCACGTCAGCGGTTTGATTGACAAGCTTGCTTTCGGCAGCTATAACAAACGGATAGAGAATTCTGCCACGCCTTTTGACTGGCTCAGCAGAGACGGGGAACGGGTGGCAAAGTACATTGCGGATCCCCTGTGTGGGTTTGTGTTTACCACCAACGGCTTTCTGACGCTGTTTGAACTGCTTTCAAGGCTGAACAGGCGGGAGAACCTGGAGCGTGTACCAGGTAAGCTTCCGGTGTTGATGATTTCCGGTGATGCGGACCCGGTGGGGGATTACGGCAGGGGTGTACAGAAAGCATATGAGAGTCTGCGGGACGTGGGCGTTGAAAATATTTCTCTGAAGATGTATGAAGGCGGAAGGCATGAACTGCTGAATGAAACAAACCGGGATGAGGTTATGCAGGATGTGTTCCGCTGGATAGAGGAGACAGTGCTGAAGGACAGCGGGTCGGAGCAGCAGGAATAATGGAGACAGAAAAAATACGCGGGTTTTACGTTGTCAGGTGGGCCAGGGAAAATGAATGGGCACCTGCAATGAAGATGATATGGAAGACCTTTTTGAAATTCGAAGGCAGAGATTACACTCAGGAAGGCATCAAAAATTTTTTTGATTTTATTACGGACGACGATCTGTATGTTGCTTTCCTGAAGGGGACATACCGGATGATGGTAGCTCTGGACGGCGAAAGGGTAATCGGAGCCGGCTCTATTCGGAACAGAAACCACCTGTCGCTGCTGTTTGTGGATGAGGATTATCATCATATGGGAGTCGGAAGCGCGCTTCTTACGGGATTATGTGATTATCTGAAGCGTGAAGCCGGCGAGTGCAGCATGTCACTGAAGGCGGCTCCCTATGCGGTAGATTTTTACATGAAGCAGGGGTTTAAGACTGTGAAACCGGAGGAGGAATATTCAGGAATCCGGGTTACGGCTATGGAAAAAGTCTTAATATGAGAAAGGGACAGGTATTGAAATGAAATTTTTTAGTCTGGACAGCCCGCTGATGCAGGCATTGAACAAGGTGGCCGACCTTTTGTGGCTGAATGTGCTGACACTGATCTGCTGTCTGCCTATCGTGACCATCGGCGCGTCTCTGACGGCAATGAATTATGTGGCTCTGAAGATAGTACGGGATGAGGAGTGCTACATTACAAGAGGGTTCTTTAAGTCCTTCAGGGAAAATTTCAGGCAGGCTACCGTAATCTGGCTGATTCTGCTGGTTGTGACAGTGGTTTTGGGAACGGATTATATCATCCTGAGCGGAGGCCAGAATACCGGGTTTGAAAAGGTGCTGTGGGGAATCATCATGGCTGTTGCCCTGCTGGTGGCGGCGACCATGCTTTATGTTTTTCCGGTGCTGGCTAAATTTGATAATACCGTATTCAGAACGGTGAAAAATGCACTTGTAATGAGCCTGATACAGTTTCCTAAGACAATAATTATGCTTGTGGTGTATGTGGTTCCGCCGATACTGTTTTTTGTACTGCCCCAGGTTATGCCGCTGTGCATTATGTTCGGACTCTCCCTTCCTGCCTGGATTTCGGCCAAGCTGTACAATAAGTTTTTTAAAAAACTTGAGGATCAGGTTCTGGCGGCAAATCCTCCGGCAGAAAAAGAAGACGGGCAGGAAGAAGATGAAAGAATTTTCAAGGATGAGTTGGATCCGGTGCTGGCGGATAAGGATACAAATTAATGAGTTGTCATTTTAACTAATGCATATAATG
>JAIDME010000419.1 GCA_029050705.1 Acetatifactor sp. | reverse complement strand
AAGTCATGTGTCATGCTGAAGTCGTACGGGTGTAGTTTATATCCGACCTAGTATTTGCATCCTCCATGCAGGGTACTATGACAACGGAGTCCTGACTGCCACGGAGATATGTAAGCCCGTAAACATCAGTGTTTGCGGGCTTTTTGAATAGGGAAAAACAAACGTCTGCAAAATTATTAATAACAGGGAGAGCGCTGTGCGTTATTTTACTTGAAAAACCTGTAAACTGGTGGTATATAGTATATTGTAAAAAGGAGTAAAATGCAGATATATGTAATTTAAAGCGGGAAATACATTCAGGCATGAACAGGGACCTCATGGCTTATAGAAAGGGCGTTATTTTGCTATGGACAGAAAAAAGAAAAAGGGTTTGGGTATTTTAGCGAAGCTGATCTTAATGTGTGCACTGCCTATCATTTGTGCGGATGTTATTATGGCAGTTTATTCCATCAATGCACTGCATACCGGGATGAAGGAAAAAGTAATGAAGGGATTGTCTCTTGTGTGTCAATCGGTTTCTGCGTCCTACGATGCGATCGATCCGGGTGAGTATCGTGTGAAGGGATATCTGCTCTACAAAGGGGATTATAATATCACCGCACATGAGGATATTATTGACAGCTATACGTTGGGCGAGGATACTGATGTTACCCTTTTTTACGGGGATGTTAGAGTGGCCACTTCGCTGATCGACAAATCCGGCAGCAGGATGCTTTGGACAAAAGCGCCCGACGTGGTTGTCGAGCATGTATTGAAAGGCGGGGAAGAATATAGTACAGACAGCATTGTGATCAACGGTCAAAATTATTATGCTTATTACAAGCCGGTGAGAAACAGAGCGGGTTCTGTTGTAGGTATGGTTTTTGCCGGGCAGCCGTCGGAGGATGTTGATGCCACGATCCGGAGTAAGACAATAGGGATTCTGTTCATTTCTTTTGTTATTCTGGTAGTGGCGCTGGTTGTCTGCACTTTTCTTGTTAAAGGAATCGCTACCATCGTTGTCCGGGTAGGAGGTATGCTTGGCAGTATTTCTGACGGTAATCTGCGGGTGGAACTCAGCCCGGGAGCGGAGAAGCTTGGTACAGTGGCGAAGAAGAGAACGGATGAGATCGGTGTAATGGTCGCGTCCATGTATGGCCTGGCGGAAAAGCTTCAGAGCATGGTGGGCAGTATTAAGAAAAAAACCGACAATCTGATACAGTCAAGCGATTCCCTGGAATCCATTGCGTCCCAGACCGGCGTTACAGTGGAGAAGATCAGCCATGCGGTGCAGGATATTGCCAAAGGCACCCAGACTCAGGCAGAAGATACCGAGTCGGCGACCATGCAGGTTACGACCATCGGTTCTATGATCGAAAAAATTGTAGCGGGCGTGCAGGAGCTGGACGGCATATCCATGGAGATCAGAGAGGCGGATAATGAATCCGAGCGGATCATCAGCGAATTGAGCGTATCGAATGACAGGACGTTAGAGGCAATCAGGAAAATAGACGCTTCCGTAAATACGACCAATGAATCTGTCGGGAAGATTCAGGATTCTGTCAACCTGATCACGGCGATTGCCAGCGAGACCAGCCTGCTGTCTTTAAATGCCAATATCGAGGCGGCAAGAGCGGGAGAAGCAGGCAGGGGATTTGCCGTTGTGGCTTCACAGATTTCCAAGCTGGCTGAGGATTCTAACAGCTCTGCCAAGACCATCGAAGATATCATTCAGCAGCTGGCAGAGGACTCCAAAGCATCTGTCGAGATCATGACAGAGGCGGGAGAGATCATTGTAGAACAGCAGAGAAAGCTGGAGGAGACAAAGAAAAAATTCGCTGAAGTCAGTGAGAAGATCGAAACCTCTATCAGGGAAACCAAACAGATTTATGAGCAGACCAGGGAGTGCGATAAGGCAAGAGTTAAGGTGGTCGATGTGATACAGAATCTGTCTGCCGTCGCGGAGGAAAATACGGTATCGGCAGAGGGAACAAATGCGTCGATGCAGGAGTTGAATGCGACGATCACCCTGCTTGCGGATGCGTCAAAGGATCTTAAGGATATTGCAGATGATCTTGAGCGGGACGTTGCGTTCTTTAAAATATAATTTCGGGGGAAATGATTATGAGAAAAAAGATATTGTCACTTCTTGTTGCGTCTGTCATGATTTTATCCGTGACTGCCTGCGGAGCATCAGGGTATGACGCTGAGACCGGGAGAGCAGGAGCGACGGCGGCGGAGAACGCGGGTGAAGGCATGAAGATTGCAATCGTCAGCAGTCCTTCAGGGGTAGATGATCATTCTTTTAATGAAGATAATTATAACGGCATTCTGGCTTTTATAGAATCCCATCCGGGTGCAACGGTAACGCCCGTACAGGAGCCTACCGGCGATACAGCAGCAGCTCTTGCGACAGTGGCGGATATTGTGGCGGATTATAATGTTATTGTATGCTGCGGTTTCCAGTTTGCAGGAATTGTTGAAATCGCGCAGAAAAACCCGGATGTTAAGTTTATTCTGGTAGATACTTTCCCCTCTGATGCAGACGGCAATGAGGTGGAGGTGGATAATATTTTTGCGATGTGTTTTGCTGAGCAGGAATCAGGCTTCTTTGCGGGAATGGCGGCGGCGCTTGAGACAAAGACCGGTAAGGTGGCTGTTGTAAACGGCTTTGCTTTTCCCTCCAACGTAAACTATCAGTATGGCTTTGAATGCGGCGTGAAATACGTGAACGGGACCGAGGGAAAAAATGTAGAGATCATTGAACTTCCCGCCTACGCAGGAACAGATGTTACCGGCGCTGACGTGGGGGGTAACTATATCGGTTCTTTTTCCGATATAGAGACCGGAAAGGTCATAGGGAAAGCTTTGATCGCAAAGGGTGTTGACGTTATCTTTACAGCGGCCGGCACAGCAGGAAGCGGTGTTCTGGAAGCAGTTAAGGAGGCGGATAGCGTCTGGTACATCGGATGTGATATTGACCAATATGATGATGGCGCTGACGGGAATCGGAACGTTATGCTGACTTCCGCCATTAAGGTGATGCATCGGGATGTTGAGAGAACATTGAATGCGATCTCTGTCGGTTTTTTCGGAGGCGGGAATGTAACTCTTCGGGCCGATACGGGTTCTACAGGCTATGTAAGTACGGAGGGAAGAAATCAGTTATCGGCGGGAACAATCGAAAAGATAGATGCGGCCTATGAATTGCTTATATTAGGAGATATCGTGCCGGCGGCTAATTTTAACGGCATAACGCCGGATGATTTTACGTGGACAGCAGGACATTGAAATTTTAAGGCTAAAAATAAAGTTTTCTATTGCCAAATGCTGTGGGTTATGTTATCATAAATAGCGCTGAGGCTATGAGTTAGCCTGTACAAATGTTGGCTCCATGGTCAAGCGGTTAAGACATCGCCCTTTCACGGCGGTAACACGGGTTCGATTCCCGTTGGAGTCATTTATATGTGGCAGGATGCATATAAATTTAATATGCAAGAGGCACATATAAAAGTTTCATATGGTGCGATAGCCAAGTGGTAAGGCCACGGTCTGCAACACCGTTATCCGCCGGTTCAAATCCGGCTCGCACCTCTCAAAACCCCGAAGATCGGGGTTTTTTGTTGTCTGCTTTTTCTCTCATTGTCCTTTAAAGTCTAAGCCTCCGGTAGAAACTCTTTTTTGTTTTGCTGTCGATTCAGCGCGATTTTTGGTCGATTCATGTCGACGCTCTCTTGTGAGGGTGATTATTGTGCTATATTTAATTATTAAATAAATCAGTTGATATACAGTTTTGAAGCAATTTTGGCTAAATGTCATTTAGCGCAGAAAAAGCGACATTTGGCGCCAGGAAATTGTTTTCGG
Organism: Acetatifactor sp.; assembly: GCA_029050705.1. Classification (GTDB taxonomy): domain Bacteria; phylum Bacillota; class Clostridia; order Lachnospirales; family Lachnospiraceae; genus Acetatifactor. The sequence continues at coordinate 3,996 of JAIDME010000419.1, read as the reverse complement.
GTGTATATCTTGATAAAATTAATATAACTCTGTGGAGAAACTCTGCGGAGAGAAGAAAGTACATACATCAAGAGAGGAATGGAATATGAAGAATACAAAATTATATCCATTTGAGAGGAATCGATATTATCCGGGGAAAATGCTTACATCAGCAGATTTTCAGGCAGAACAGGCCTATTTTAATAATAAGCGCAGGTTTATTAATAACTTGATGTATGGAGCCGGAGTGGTCTGCGGCTGCGGTGTGTTCAGCCTGGATGACCTGTCTCTTCTGGTAGAAAGCGGAGTAGCCATTGACGGTTTGGGACGGGAAATCGTTATAGAATCCTCTGTAGTGAAAAAGCTGTCTGCCATTGAGGGGTTTGAGAGTTTAAAAACCAATCTGGCCAGCCTTTGCCTGCGCTACAGGGAAGAGCCCGTACATACGGTCTACACCATGAACCAGAGAGCGGGAGAGGACGAAAGAGAATACGAATATAACTGGATCAGTGAAAACTATCAGCTGTTTTTGATGGATCAGGAGGAGGCCGCAAAGCAATATCCCATGGAAGCGGAATTTCTTACCAGTGCGGTTCTGTTTGAAAATGATGATTTCACGGTGAAGCTGGTTATGCCCGCTACAGTCTGCCGCGGAAAGAACGTGAAGCTGGAGATAGAGGTAGAAAAGCTTTCTGCGGAAAATAAAAAACTGACTTACCATGGAAGCCTGCAGATTCCGGTATTCCTTACACCGGAGGGGCAGCATGAGATAGAGATAAATCTGGAGGATATTTCCCTCGGATATAAAGAAAAAGTGAAAAAGGGATATTGGCTGGTAACCCAGGAGGTGACCATGCTGGATACTTCCGTGCTGCTGAAAAGCGGCAGTGCCAAAGCCTGGATTGATGGCATGGCTGTGGAAACAGCGGCTTCCTGCTCTATGAAGGTGATGATTTCGGACGGCACGCCCAGAGAGCTCGTGAACCGGGAAATTGGCCGCATGAGCCTGGAGATGAGAAATATGGGCGGATATAAGGATTATGTGCGTCTGGCAGATTTAAGACTGGTTCGCACAGAGAGCGCCTATATTATAGAAGAGGTTTTGGAGAAACAGGTAAAAACTTATATCACGGCTCCGGCTCAGGAGGATTTGCGCAGCGAATATCTGGAATACTTTATCAAGGAAGGGGAAGTCTTAAAAGGCGAAGCCGCCTACAGGGAGGAGCCGGAAAGCCAGAACCGGCAGCAGCTGGGGAATCATGTGCCGGAGGTGGCTACCGGTATTTTGGAGATTCCTTTGGGTGAATCGGCCAGGAAAGGCGATATCCGTTATTCCGGCGAAATCATGCATGGTCTCGGAAGGGGCAATGTGTACGTAGATATTGGTTATGAATTCATTACGGAGGATGCGGCGATACATGCCAGTGCCAAGAATACTATTTATGGAAATCCGGATCTGTTTAAAAGCGGGAAGACTGCGGCCGTGGATGCGGAGACCGCTGTCAAGGTTATGAATGATAAAGGAAGCTTTATTGTGGCGGCAAGACTTCTTGAAAACGTGGATTACCTGGTATTGACATACCGTTGGATAGCGATTAAGTTTCCGGCAGGCAATGACCTGGGGCTGGCAGAAAATTATAACGGCAAGAGTATTTCCGCAGACACGCCTACGGTGGTTATGGGCACGAAGGAAAGCCATTATTTCCATGTGAAATATAACAACATGGAAAGCTGCAGCGTGGCATATGAATTGACAGAACCCGGAAGCGGTGAGATCACGTCAGACGGCGTTTACACAGCTCCGGCAAAAGAGGGTGTGTATGAGATTCGGATATACTGCATTGACATGCCGATCATATGTACGTATGCATATGCCATTGTGAAGAAAAAAGGATTTGGTGAGTCCGAAGAATAGGGCGTTAAGGAGATTGGCAGGTATGTTCTATCAGTCACAGAAGATGAAACTGGAATGTGTCCGCACTGTGAGAAAAAACGAGATCAATGACATTTTGATATGCCAGGATTTAAATTCAGCCGCCGGGAATCTGTATACGCTGCTGGTGATCAAAGAACATCAGACTGCCAGACAATATCTGGAGGTATTTGAACGGGCCGGCATGTCGGCCCGGGATTCTTACATTGACAGCTTTTCGGACAGAGGCGCTTTATGCATGGTGTTTGAGTATAAGCAGGAGAGGCCCCTTCGGAATTTTTATATGGGTGAGTCATATACATTGGCAGAATGTGAATCCGTATGTATCAATGTGATCATGACATGTATCACCTCAAATCTGCCCTATCCTCTTCTTTATCTGCTGCTGAAGCAGGAACAACTGCATTTGTCCAAGGATCATACCGTGTATTTCAGTTATCAGATTGATCTGGCGGAGCTGGATCCGGAGAAGTCGGAGAGGGACTGCGCGGTTGCCTGTGCTTCTGTTTTAAGAGAGCTTTTAAGGTCTAAAGCCTCGCAGAAGGCGTTTAGTTATCGGTTGTTGGAAAAGAAGATATCCAGAAAAAGCTATGACAGGTTTACGGAACTTTATAAGGATATCCGGATTGCCGGGGTGTCGGGACAGAAGCAGGGGATCAGAAAGCGGATAAAGGCCTGGTTCGCCCGCAGACAGGATGCCCTGTTTCGGATTCTTCTATGTATTTGCCTCGTCCTTGGGGTGCTTGCTCTGGTATCCATACTTTTTCAGCTTATTTTTGGAGATATTCCGTGGCTGCGGATATTGTTTAACGGATTCGAGACCATTGGGACGGAAACGCTGGCGTGACAGGGTATCATACAGCGAATCGGAGGACAAAGACGAATGAGAAAACGGATTCCCTACATAGCGGGATTTATATGGATGTTGGTGATAGTGGCTCTGGTTGTTGCAGATGGTTTATTGTGGAGCAATGAACGGAGGATTTCTTCTTTTCATGACGGATGTGTGGCAGGAAGCAAGGTATATGTAACAGAGAATATAGATGGGGAAGGCGTTCTCTATGTGTCAGACCTTCAGGGCAAGGTAGAGAAAGTCTTTTTGAGCAGTTCGGTTTGTCCTGGGAGCACATTTGAGAAAGTGGATTATCAGGATGGTCTTTATGCTGTCCTTTTGTCAACGGCCACAGTGGGAGAAGAAAAGGTGGCGGAATACCGTATCGTCCAATTTGATGACCAGATTCATCCGGTGGCGGTTTCTCCCGGATTACATATGACCCAGGCGGGGGTTCTGACAGGGTTTCAGGCGGAAACAGGCGGGTTTTACCTGACTATGGTGTCAGATGGCGGTGAGAAAGCCTGTGTTTATTTTGTGGACAGGCAGAAATTGACTGCATTATCTGAGGATGAATCTCCGGCGTTGGAGATAAAGCTCTATGAGCTTGTTGATTGTGAAGAGGGAAGGCTTTTTGCAGAAGCCAGGTATGAGGAGGGAGAACTTCTGATCCGCAGGGACAACGGCGACGGTGCGGAATATTTTCAGAAATCTCCGGAGGTGCAGAATGCTTTCCGGAGCCGTAACCTGACAGTGGGACAATTGATGAAGCTGCGTCAGGAGCGGTTTGTAGTTTATATTCAAATCCTTCTGATTGGATATGTGGTATTGTTTCTGTTGTTTATTGTGCTCCGGAACCGGAACCATGTTGTGTATACCATTGCCGTTGTAGAGACGGTTCTTCTGGCGATCACTGCCGCAGGAGTGGTTCAGATACCCCGGCTCAGGGAAAAGGCAGAGGAGCAGGAGTCGGAGCGTTTCGGATTTTATTATGTACAGACGCTGGCGGAGAGAATCGGGAATCCTGTAAACTACAATGTGGAAGAAGAGGGATTTTATAACAGCAGAGAATACTATTCTTTGAGAAATCAGCTGTGCGGGTTTGCAGGACAGGAGGACATTTCCCGGATATTTGCGGATGTCTGTATTGTGCGCAGCAGCGACCATCAGATTCTGGTCAGCGCCAGCGGCTTTAACGGGCAGCCGTTTGAGGAAGTTTATGTGGCCGGAACAAGGGATATGCTGGATACTC
>JAIDME010000418.1 GCA_029050705.1 Acetatifactor sp. | reverse complement strand
TGACTTAACCAACTTTGACCCCACCCATGTAAAAGCCCTGGGCGGCATGTTCGCCGGATGCAGCGGCCTGGAACAGCTGGACATCAGTAACTTCACCGTCAAAAACTCTCTGAAATATACATACGATATGTTTAAGGGCTGCGAAAACCTCACCGCCGTATATGTAAACCAGAACTTTTATGACTACGTTTACTCTGATAAAGTGAAGAACAACAGGAATATGTTCGAGGACAGTTCCATCACCGACTTTACTGTAAAATAAGCTGCTTCTGAATAAACAGATACATAAAATAAGAGCATCCTTCCGTGTGAGACATAGAATTTCTCCGCGAAAACAGCCTATACTGTGAGCGGTTAGAAATTCTTCTCACACTTATTCCCCCTTGATTGCGCTGTACAGCGCATCCAGTTCCTCATATTTGTACGCGACACCTTTATAGGTCACGGTCACGTTTTCGCTGCCATCAAACGCTTCATCCTTTAGTGAGACAAGACTGTCAGGCAGGCTCACAAGACTGAGATTTTCACAATTCTTGAATGCGAAATAACCAATCTCCGTTACGCCCTCCGGCACATAGATCGTACTCAGGCTGTCACACCCTGAAAAAACACTGTCCCCAATTCGGGTAACCCCCGACGGAATGGAAATTTCCTGCAGCTTTTTGCAGAACATAAACAAACTCGTCTCCAGTTCCGTGAGTCCGCTGGGAAGCGTAATATGGACTAACTCTTCACAACCGTTAAAGGCACTGCTGCCAATCCTTACCACCGTATCCGGAATCGTCAGATCCACAATATACTTGGAGCCCACAAATGTAGCTGACTCAATCCCAACAACGGTCTGCCCTCCGATCTGCTCCGGGATATGGACAATCCCTTCCTCTCCGTTGTAGAAATACAGACCAACGACTTCTCTTGTAACAAAGATGGATACGCCGCCCTCCACCTCCACAACATTGAAAAAGTCCTCTGCCGGCAGTGACGGTGCTACGCTTGCCGCCTCATTCAAGGCAGCATATAAAACCTCCAGTTCCTCGTAGGAATAATCCGTACCCTGATAAGTGATCGTGATGTCCTCACATCCTGAGAACGCGCTGCGGTCAACGGAGATCACACTGTCCGGAAGAATCAGATTTTTCAGGCTTCTGCAGTTGGCAAACGCAGAAGCGCCAATCTCTGTCACCGAGTTCGGGAGCGTCACCTCCGATAAAACCGAGCAGCCGGAAAACGTCATTTCCTTAATCTGCGTCACATTTCCTAAAATCTTTACGCTGTTTAAGCGTGTACAGTTCAGAAATGCCCATTCGTCAATCTCTGTTACATTTTCGGGAATGACAATTTGCTCCAGATACGTTAGATTAAACGCTGCCTTGCCGATCTTCGTTACTTCCTCCGGTATGATAACACTCGTTACCCCAATACACCAAAAAGCTTGCTCCCCTATCTCGGTAACCGTTTTCCCTCCGATCTGCGCGGGAATGTTGATGTCGCCGCCCTCAATGTCATTATAGACAATGCTCACACCGCCTTCCGTATCTGTCACATCAAACAGTGTTTCCGGTGTCAGCGGAATTGAAACGTCATTCCCTCCGTTCTGTGTAAGCCCGCTTCCCCGTGTCTGCCCGGAATCGTCCTTTCCGCCTGACTCGGAATCCTTCTCGCTTCCCCCGCAGCCGCAAACGGACAATGTCAGCAGGAGTGTTCCCAGCAAAAAAGCCAGCACTTTTTTTCTCATGTTTTTTTACCCCTTCCTTATGATAATGTGCATAACTAATATACATACAGCGCATTTTATCATAAGTCCGGCTTACTTTTTGACATCCGGCGCGAGCGGTCAGAATAGTGGTGCCAGCGTTATTCCCCTAAACCAAAGGATATTTGTCAGTCAAAGACTGCACAATGCCCCGTGCCTCGGAGACTTTCTCCTCGCCGCCCTTGATGACCATCGCAATAGCCTCCGCAATTTTGTCCATATCCTCAGTATTCATGCCTCTGGAGGTGACGGCCGGGGTGCCGAGACGGATACCGCTGGTCACAAAAGGAGACTGGGGATCGTTTGGAATCGTGTTCTTGTTGCAGGTGATATGTGCTGCATCCAGCAGCTTCTCCACAGCCTTTCCGGTAAGCCCGAAGTTTGTCAGGTCAACCAGCATCAGATGGTTATCCGTGCCCCCGGACACGATCTTGATTCCTCTGTCCATCAGACCCTTGCACAGAGCCTGAGCATTGTCGATAATACCCTTCTGGTATACCTTGAAATCGTCGCTCAGCGCTTCCTTGAAGCAGACAGCCTTTGCGGCGATAACATGCATCAGCGGTCCGCCCTGAATACCGGGGAAGATTGCCTTGTTAAAGTTATACTTCTCATTCACCTCATTGCTGGACAGGATCAGACCGCCGCGAGGCCCCCTCAGTGTCTTGTGGGTCGTTGTGGTCGTCACATGGGCATAAGGGATGGGGCTTGGATGAAGTCCTGCTGCCACAAGTCCTGCAATATGCGCCATGTCCACCATGAGAACAGCACCCACCTCGTCTGCAACCTCACGGAACTTCTTAAAGTCAATGGTTCGTGCATAAGCGGATGCGCCTGCGATGATCATCTTCGGCTTTGCCTCCAGAGCAATCTCCCGCAGTTTGTCATAATCGATGAAGCCCTCATCATTCACTCCGTAAGGAACAATATGAAAATATTTTCCGGACATATTCACCGGGCTGCCGTGGGTCAGATGCCCGCCATGGTCCAGGTTCATACCCATGATGGTGTCACCGGGCTGACACACCGTGAACTGTACCGCCATGTTCGCCTGTGCGCCGGAATGTGCCTGTACATTGGCATACTCGCAGCCGAACAGTTCCTTTGCCCGCTCAATGGCCAGGGTTTCAACTACGTCCACGCAGCCGCAGCCGCCGTAATACCTCTTTCCGGGATAGCCTTCTGCATACTTGTTGGTCAGCGGGCTGCCCATTGCCGCCATCACTGCCTTGCTCACCCAGTTCTCTGAGGCAATCAGCTCAATGTGGCTGTTCTGCCTCTCCTGCTCGTCCACGATTGCCTGGGCAACCTCAGGGTCCACCGCCCTCACTTCATCTAAAGAATACATTTCAAATCCTCCTGTTTTATATAACCATGCTTCCTGCGGAAGCAGGAAAAACAAATGCCGCTTTCAAGTGACAGTATGTCACTTTGCGCTTTGTTTTTCTTCTGCGGTTATTATATCATGTACCTCCCAAGATGAAAATGATTTTATTTACGAATCCGCTTTCTGCTGTTAAAATAAGAATATGGCTCCGGCCATAAGTACAAATATGAAAGAGAGGTTAATTCTCTATGTATCATATCATCATTAACCCGGCTTCCCGCTCAGGCAAGGGCCTGAAAATATGGAAGGATCAGGTGGAACCGGCCCTGCGCAGAGGCGGAACAGAATATCACACCTACTTTTCCGAACATGCCGGAGATGTGGCAAAGATAGCCGGTGAAATCCTGTCCCATGCTGACAGTACGCCTGTCTCGCTGATCGTCCTGGGCGGCGACGGGACGGTGAACGAGGCACTCCAGGGCATATCAGACCCTTCAAAAGTCATCTTGGGATACATTCCCACCGGCTCCAGCAACGACCTGGCAAGAGACCTTGGTATTCCCACCGACCCCACCGCCGCTCTTGACCTGATTCTGCACTCCGGCACGGCATGCTCCATGGACCTCGGAACCGTCACCTACGCTGACGGCAGAAAGCGCCGTTTTGCCGTCAGCTGCGGTATCGGCTATGACGCGGCAGTATGTGAGGAGGCCCTGCGATCCAAAGCAAAAAAAGTACTGAACAGAATCGGTCTCGGAAAGCTGACTTATCTCAGTATTGCCTTAAAGCAGCTCTTTGCTACAAGGGCAATTTCCGGCAGACTGATTCTGGACGATAAGCCGCCCATTGAAATCGGCAACATTCTGTTCACCGCCTGTATGCTCCACCGCTTCGAAGGCGGAGGATTCATGTTCAGCCCCGACGCGGATGCCACGGACGGCATTCTGAACCTGTGCGCCGTAGGCGATATTTCAAAGGCTTTGATTCTCTTTGCTCTGCCCACAGCCTTCAAGGGCAAACATTATCGCTTCAACGGCATCACTCCGTATCAGGCTAAAAAAATCTGCATCGAGGTATCCTCACCCCTCTGGGTACATACCGACGGTGAGGTCACTCAAAAAAGCCGCAGTATAACCGTAACCTGCGAGCAGAATGCACTCCGCATCATTAAAGGCCAAACCTAAAGGTTTTCTTAAGAATGCTTAAGAACAAAAAAAAGGCATTGCATTTTTTTAATTTGACGCTATACTATACTTGATTCGATGATTAGCAGTTCATTCCAGCTAAGAAAGCCGAGGAGAAGTAAAATGAAAAAATGTAAAAGCTTTTTATCAAAGTATAAGCACGGGGTTCCGCTGTTGATTTACATGGTGATTTACCTGGCCTGGTTTGCCTGGCTGGAGCAGACAAATATTAAGAATTATCAGATCATACATGTGAGCATGGATGATTACATCCCCTTTTGCGAGGTGTTCATTATCCCCTACCTGCTGTGGTTTGTATATGTGGCAGCAGTAGTTGTCTACCTGTTCTTCAAAAATAAACAGGATTATTATAAGGCATGCGCTTTCCTGTTTACCGGGATGACAATATTCCTGATCGTCTCTACACTGTGGCCCAACGGACACGACCTGAGACCCGCATCCCTTCCCAGAGATAATTGCTTTACCTGGCTGATTTCCGCGCTTTGGAAGACAGACACCCCCACAAACCTCTGGCCCAGCATCCATGTATTTAACTCCATGGGAGCGCATTTCGCGGTTATGCACAGCGGAGAGTTGTCCCGGAACAGGTTCGGCAAACCGATTAAAATTGCCTCCGGAATACTGTGTGTGTCCATAATTCTCTCCACCATGTTCATCAAACAGCATTCCGCGTTTGATGTAGTGACCGGAATCCTGATGGGAGCAGTGATGTATGCAGTGGTTTACAGAAGAGAATGGCTGCTTGCAGGCAAGCCCGCAAACAAAAACCGGGAAAAGGCCGCAGGTTGATCTTTACTCCGACAACGCTTTTAAAAGGGATGTCCCGTCTTGACGGACATCCCTTTTCGCTTCAGGAAGGCTTCCTGCCTGTTTCTGTTCCATCAGCAGTCCTCAAAGCGTTTTCGTGCTTCTTCAAGACTGATGTTTTCCTCTTTTGCAATACGTGACAGATCATCGTATTCATACTTTGACCGCAAAACGCCATAACCGGAGGAAACCTTGCGGCGCAGTTCTCCATAGGGAGTTTGAATACGTTCTATATTTCGCTCCAAAATATGCCTGTGCATAACTGTTTCCCGCACTCCAATTGTGGTAGTGTGCTTGAAAAGAATATGCAGGATCTTTTCTTTGTTCTGTTCATCGCACATAACGCGGATCAGTGTGCCGGGACGCGACTTCTTCATCCCGATGGGAACCGTATATACCTCATATGCACCGCCTTCAAACAGCCGCTCCATGGCAAAGCTGATCGCCTCCGCCGTCATATCATCCACATTGCAGGAAAGCTCCAACACAACATCTGTTTTATCCTCGCTTTCACCAAGCACCGCACGGACACAGTTCACTGCCCGGAAATCTTTTTTACCCATACCATACCCGATAGCTTGTGCCCTCATGACAGGCATATCTCCGAAACGAGTGGCAAAATATTTCAGAAGCGCTGCGCCGGTTGGTGTACAAAGTTCACCCTCGACACTGCCTCCATACATTGGAACATCTTTCAAAATATAAGCCGTTGCAGGTGCCGGAACAGGTAAAATCCCGTGTGCGCATTCTACATGACCGCTTCCTACATGGATCGGCGACACAATTACTTCATTCACCGAAAGCTCGCTCATCAAAAGACATACGGCCGTGATATCGGCAATCGCATCCATCGTGCCGACCTCATGAAAGTGGACCTGAGAAACCGGCACTCCATGAACATGGCTTTCGGCTTCGGCAATCAATCCGTAAACTGCTGAGATGTCTTTTTCTACCTTCGCCGGAAGTGCCAGTTTCGAGATGATATGCCGGATATCCTCCATACCGCTATGGTGGTGCTCATGCATATCCGCACCCTCTTCCACGCCATGAACGGTAACTGATATATGCGTACCTGTGATCCCGCACTTAACAGAGCTTTCTTTTTTAATCTCCACGCCCGGAATGCCCAGGGCGTTCAGTCGGTCAATAAATGCATCGCTATCCGGCAGCAATTCCAATAGGGCGGCGGCCAGCATATCGCCCGCAGCGCCCATTCCGCAATCCAAATAGAGTGTCCTCATTTTTTTGCCTCCCTGTGACGAATATATGTAAGCTGGCCTTCCGTGCTTTAATCCTCAGCATTCTGAGGGGACGCCGTTTTTCGGACAAACCGTACAAGGCCTGCACGGTTCAGCGCCGCCATGACTGCCGGAATCAGAATAAGCTGCAGAATAATTCCGGGAACCGCATTCAAAAACGCTCCCGCCATAAACATCTGCCATGTAAACCCTTTCCCGTTAATACCAAGCAACAGGAGCTGAGCGGCTCCCCATACTCCACGTCCGGCCAGCATTGCCGGAACCATACTGCGATATACTGCAGCCACACTCTGCCAGCGGGAATGGGAATACAGCAGTCCGATAACCGCCCCATAAGTGGCAAGCTCAAATGCCATTGCAAGTCCGGTCGGGAAAAAAACCGGCATTCCGAACAACATACCCCGCAAAAGCGGCAGCGTAAAACCGACAATCAGTCCATACTTCCAGCCACAGATCAGCCCGCACAAAAGAACCGGGATATGCATGGGCAGGAGCTTGTTTCCAATCTGCTGAATCTGCCCGAACAGAAACGGAAGCACCAGCCCTACCGCCATAAACATAGCAGCCAGCATTATGTTAAAAACAGGAGCCTTCCCTCTTTCTTCCATCGAAGTATTCCTCCGTTGCATTATTTTTCTTCTTTATGCATTTCAATTAAACTTAAATATTTTCTGGCAGATCTTGTAGCTTTCCACGGAAATTTTACGTCCGCCCCGCCCGGGCAGATTCATTGCCTCCCCCATGATACCGTGGCGCAGCCAGTGGTACAGCTTCCGGTCCTTCTCCTTTAAATACTGCCATAATTCCGCCTTCTTTTCCAGATTTTCCTCTGTGCCGGAACGTATCAGCAGCACCGACGAGACCGTGGTGATGATTTCCAGGTAATTTCTCATATATTGATACAGACGCTTATGCTTCACAAGCTCCGGCTTCTTTTCCACCAGGTAGTCAATCATCAGCTTGTTCACCTTTATCTGCTGGTCAATGCGGGAAATCATGACATCCTCGTTGACGGACTGATCCTCTCTGCCAATATAATAGCGGTAAAAGTTCACGTCCAGATAATACATATATTTTACATGAGGAAGCGGCTCAAACACATAGAGGTTGTCCACATAAAATGTGTGCTCCGGAAGCCGGATTCCACACTCCTTTAAGAGCTTTGTCCTGAAAATGACAGAGTGCATCAGAATATAATGTCCCTTCTGAAAATGATGACAGTCCTCCCAGGTAAACATGCAATTCATAGGAAGGCTGTGGCGGTATTGTATAACTTTCTTTTTCTTCTCCCCTTCCTTTTCATATACATAATTGCACACCAGCATATCCAGCACCTGTGCCCCCCCCGTAAACTCCCGCAGGGTATCCAGAACTTTCATGTAGGCTTCCTTTTTCACCCAGTCGTCACTGTCCACAACTTTGAAAAAAAGCCCTGTGGCGTAGTCGATTCCCGTGTTCACAGCGGAACCGTGGCCGCCGTTGGCCTTGTGCACCGCCTTTACAATGGTGGGATATTTCGCCGCATATTCATCTGCAATTTCTGCTGTTGCATCCCTGGTAGAGCCATCATCCACAATAATGATCTCTACATCCTCTCCTCCCGCCAGAAGAGACTCGATACATTTTCTCATATAATTTTCCGAATTATAGCAGGGAACCGCTATTGATAACAATTTCACTTTAATTCCTCCTCATACCTCTCTTTTCCCAGGCGTATTTTCAGGTATCCGGTATAGGCTGAAAACGCTGATGGTATCGGATACTTCTCCTCGGTTTCGCCGGGCTCTACAAAAAGCCAGTTTCTGCTGTCCTCGCCGGGATTTCCGTGCTCCAGCTCGTCCACACGAACCATATAACCCTTCATGTGCCACTCCTTATGGGTAAAGATGTGTTTTGCATCCTCCAGGGGCTGAATACGCAGCACCTTTATTCCGTTCTCCGCCAGATAAGCCGTTATCTCCTCCGCCGTCCGGCAGCCTTCCAGCATAGGAAACTCATACATTCCGGCCAAAAGCCCTTTTGCCGGACGCTTGTGAATAGCGGTCCTGTTTTCATCCCGGATGACCAACACGGTCTTTTCCTCAATTTTTCGGGGTTTTTTCCCCTCCTTTTTGGGAAACTCTGTCTCCTTACCGTCAGCATGAGCCATACATAGCTGAGCCAGAGGACAGACATCACAGAGAGGCGCGCCGCCCGGAATACAGATGCATGCACCTATCTCCATCATAGCCTGATTGAAATCCCCGGGGCGTTCCACCGGCATAACCTCCGCCAATTCCTGCTCCACCGCAGTTTTCACTTTTCCCTCTGTAATGAGTCTCTCATCCTTTCTGACACGGGCCAGCACCCGAAGGACATTTCCATCCACCGCAGGCACAGGTCTGCCATAGGCTATGGAGGAAATGGCTCCTGCCGTATAACTGCCGATACCGGAGAGTTTCAGAAGTTCAACATTCTCCGTGGGCATTTTGCCACCGTATTCATTTACAATCTGCAACGCCGCTCTCTGCAGATTCCTCACCCTGTTATAGTACCCCAGACCCTCCCAGAGCTTCAGCAGCTGCTCCTCCGGAGCCTCCGCCAGCGCTCTGATATCCGGCAGCGCAGACATAAAGCGCTCAAAATAAGGCTTGACAGCCTCAACCCTGGTCTGCTGCAGCATAATCTCGGATACCCATACACGATAAGGTGTGGGCTCTTCCCTCCAGGGAAGAATCCTCCTGTTCTTATCATACCATTCCAAAAGAGGTTTGGGAATGGCTGCAAGCCTTAAGTTTTCCTTAATACCTCCTGAATATTCATTTAAAAGAAAATCCGAGGACAATATTTTTACCTGCACCGGTCTCTTCAATTTCAAAGAATCCTCTGTCACCCGGCAGTCATAGGCCAATATCTCCACTCCCGCTTCCGCCGCCCTGCACAGTGCGTCTGCAAATTCCGGGTGAGTATCTCTGTTTGGTTCAAAATAGTCCACATCCTCCATCTGGATGACAAACATGATAAAGGTGCGGTATCCTGCCCGTTTCGCCTGAATCAGCTCCTCCACATGCTTTACGGCTCGCTCCGAAGGTGCATCCGGAAAACGGACCACCCCTTCCTCCTCCAGCGTGACCCCCTTCACCTCCATAAATATTTTTTCTGTTTTCGTCTCCAGATAAAAATCAAAGCGTGAGCCGCCATATGTGGTTTCAGGGCGCACTTTTCTTACATCCGGCAGAAAAGCTCCGGAACGCAGCCACTCCTCCACTACCCTGTTGGGTGCCTGGGAATCCATATTTATCATTCGCTCTCCCTTTTCCACTGCCACCAGATCATAAGCGGTAGAGCGGGCAGCATTGTCACTTTTCGTCAAATACACAATCACACCGGGCTGCAGAAGCTCCCTGCAGCGCCCGGTGTTTTTGACATGGACTTTTTCTGTTTTTCCGTTCAGCTCCACATAAGCGATAAAACGGTTAGGACGGCGGATAAAACGCGCCGGCGTTATATTACTGTATTTCATAATTTCTCCTGCTTATCGTGCAAACCGATACATCTCACCTTTCCGGCGATAGGGAACCCGGGCGGCGGGAACAGCCTGGGCCGCGCTCTGGGTATGCACCGACTGGTCGTCAAAGAAAATCTGTGCCCCGAAGGCCTTTAGAAATTCCCTCTTTTCCAGCCCGCCCAGAAAAAACGCCTCGTCCACACGGACATTCCACGCACGCATGGTACGGATAACCCTCTCATGGGCAGGAGCGCTGCGAGATGTGACAAGTGCCGTCCTGACCGGGCAGTTCTCTGTGCCAAGCTCCCTCTGTAAATCCGAAAGCTTTTTCAGAAAATTAGCGAAAGGACCCTCCGCCAGAGGCTCACTGGCATGAGCTTTCTCGTTTTCCTCAAATGCGTTCAAACCCTTTTCCTGAAAGATTGCCTCTGACTCATCCGTAAACAGAACTGCAT
>JAIDME010000417.1 GCA_029050705.1 Acetatifactor sp. | reverse complement strand
AACAAGAATGACCGTAAAGATCCAAAGACGATCGCTGCACTTGTCAATGAGGGGAGGTTCTCTTACCCTTACATACCGACCGGTATTTATGCAGAGATCAGGAGCTTATCGAACCTGCGCTTCCAGACGCAGGAGGAGCTTACAAGGATCAAGAACCGTATCGCCAGATGGTTTGCCATCTACTTCCCGGAATATAAAGACGTTTATGGGGATTATAAGGCGGTCAGCGGGAGGATGGTGCTGAAAGAGGCACCACTGCCAGAGGATATTCAGAAACTTGGCGTGGAAGGTGTGAACAGGATATGGAGGGACGCAAAGCTGAGAGGCGCCGGAATGAAGAGGGCAAAGACCCTGGTATCGGCAGCGGAGCACAGCGTAGGAAGTAAGGAAGCACCGGGAGCAGCAAGGATGGAACTGAAGAACCTGCTGAATGACATGGATGTATATACATCAAGGTTGGAGGAACTTCTCGTGAAAATAGAGGAAAAGCTGAAAGAAATCCCATATGTTGATAAACTGATGGGGATTAAGGGGATCGGCCTGGTGACAGTCAGCGGATTCATTGCAGAGGTGGGGGACATTAGACGTTTTGATAACCCAAAGCAGTTACAGAAGCTGGCGGGATATGCGATCGTAGCAGACGATTCTGGAAAGCATAACGGCGAAAGCCGGATCAGTTACAGGGGAAGGAAACACCTGAGGTATGTGCTGTATGAAGCAGCGATATCATTGATCGGGAAGAATGCAGAGTTCAGGGCGATACATGAGTATTACCGGACACGCAAAGAAAACCCATTAAAGAAGATGCAGTCTGTAGTAGCGGTAGCGTGTAAGGTTCTGAGGTTATTCTACACGATCTTGACAAAAGGTATAGACTATGATGCCGGAAAACTGATAGGTGACATCAGGAGACAGCAGATCCAGGCAGCGTAATAAACGGACTAAAATCACAAGCAGGCAATGCCCTGTCATAGTTGGGTTGAGCTTTCAAAAGTTTTGATTGAGAGTTGAATCCAGCTGTGACAGGAAAGCTGGAAAGTATGGGGAACGATCCGGGAAAACGTCCACCTCAAAGGTGCCGGTGAGAGAATCATACAGAAGAGGTCAGTAATACTAAAAAAGAATGAGCCGGTAGTCAGCAGGAATATTTACCATAGGGCATGACCCTGCAAAGGAGCTAAGCTGACACCCTGGATATGGACAGGCGGGACGAAGGAAGTTAGGACCCCGAAGAGATGAGGGTGATCCTGGTAGACACGGGAGGTTCGCTGCCGTAGAAGGAGGGGCATACACAAGGCCATGTAGAGCGGAAACAGAAGACGTTCTACTTCGTATACCCCAACACCTCTATTTTCGTACCAGATACAGAGAAATGTCCATCATCTTGGCTCATTCATCTGAGATATGTAGCTAAAAAATCCTTGAAAAATAAGGAAAAAAGACTTGACTAAATAGGGAGGGTACATTATGGCCCTTACAAAGTGCCCGGAATGTTCCGGCCAGATAAGTGATAAGGCGGTCATATGCCCCCATTGCGGCTTTCCAGTGCGGGACGATAGTGTTTTAGCCAAGCCGCCCAAGAAAGCCCGGAAGCGCCGCCCTAATGGCTCCGGCACAGTGGTAAAGCTTTCCGGCAAACGCAAGAATCCGTTCCAGGTACGGGCAAATACCCGCATTGATGCCAATGGTTACCCGGCATATGATGTAATTGGCTGCTATCCTGATCGGGTATCTGCGGAAATTGCTCTGGCAGATTACAACAAGTCGCCCTATGACCCGAAAGACCGTAAAAAGCTTTTTTGTGAGGTATTTGCTTCCTGGTATCAGTGGAAATATAAGGTGCCGCATACCAGCGCAGGAAAGACCAGTTCACAGAACTGCATGATTGCAGCATATAAGAAATGTACTTCCCTTCACAACATGGCCATGTGGGACATACGCGCCCAGGACATGCAGGATATTCTGGATCAGGGTCAGCTGTCACATGCCACGCTGGAGCATATCCGCAACCTGTTCCGGCAGATGTATAAATATGCTGTCCAGTTTGAGCTTGTGGCAAAGGATTACTCTCAATATACCCGAATCACAAAAGAGGAGGATGACACCCAGGGAGTACCCTTCACCATAGCAGAACTGCAGCTGCTGTGGGAACACAAAGACCTTTCTTTTGTAGATACAATACTTATATATTGTTATTCCGGGTGGCGAATAAACGAACTTGCCCGGATGCCCCTTGATGATATTGACCTAGCAGCACAGACCTTCACAGGGGGCCTGAAAAACAGGTACAGCCGCAACAGAACGGTCCCCATTCATTCCGCTGTATATGACATGGTATGCCGGCGCACAGAAGGACATTTCAAGAGCCTGATCTACCATGACAGTACCGGGGACATTTCTGAACAACGGTATAGGGAATGCTTTAATACTGCACTGTCAGCCTGTGGCATTCAAACAATGCACACCCCGCACGATTGCCGCCATACTTTCAATATGCTCATGGATGAAGCCGGGGTTGATCGTGTGACCCGGTACAAGCTCATGGGACACAAGGGGCAGGACATAAACGAAAACGTGTACACACACAAAGATTTATCCCAGCTCAGGGAAGCAGTAGAATCAATAAAAACAGGGTATGAATGTTAATTATAACGTCATGCCCCGTTTTCTATTAGTGACTTTATTAGTGACACTCTATTGCAAAAATGCCGTATTTTTAGGCTTTTGCGCTCTCCTCTTTTTAAGAAGTCTTTAAGAGCGAAAACCACACCACTGCCTCCAAACCATCCGTATGGCTTGTCAGTGTCAAGCCGCCATGCATACGCTCCATCAGATAGTTGGTAATATATAGTCCAAGGCCGGAACCGGGCTGTTCCCCCACGTTTCTTCCGCGATAGAATTTGTCCAGAATAAAGGGCATATCCTCAGGAAGGATGCCTCGTCCGTAATCTCTTACGCAGATTTCATACCGCTCATCCTTTATCTCGGCCTTCACTGTTACCTTGCTGCCGGCGGCATATTTTCTCGCATTATTCAGAAGATTTTCCAGTACCTGTGCCAGACGTTTTTCGTCCGCCGCAAGCACGGCTTCGGGAACAGGCTCCAGCAGCACGATATTCGGATACTCCAGGTCCCTGATCACGGTCTCAAGCACTTCCTGAATATTAAGGTTCTGCTCCCGAATCTCAATCCGCTCCAGTTCCGATAAGGAATGAAGCACCAGATCGTTGGTAAGGCCCGTTACCTCGTCGCATTTTTTCATTATGACATTTGCATAATGCTGGCGTTTTTCGTAAGTGTCATCCAGACCTGCTTCCAATCCTTCTGCGTATGCACGAATGGATGAAATGGGGGTCTTTATATCATGAGAAAGCGCGGCAATTACAGTCTTGTTCTCCTGAATTGCCTGAGCCTCGCATCTTTTTGCCTTAATAATTTCTTCCCTCATATGGTCGAACGCCCAGGTGAAGGCACCGAAAAAATTTGTTCGCTCATACTCCAAACGAACCTCCAGATTGCCCTTGGCAATCTCACCGGCATAGTTTTCCAGTTCTCCGAAGGGTCTTAATACTTTGTGATATACATACAGAAAAACAGCCAAAATCCATATCACAGTCAGTACCATACATACAACACACATCTGCACGTACTTGCTGTTTATGCCTATGCCGCTGCCGGCCTGTAATTGATCCTGCAAAATGCCCAGTTCTCTTGCAGCGGGATTATAGCCGCTCTCATCGGTAGTGAGCTGCGCAATTTCATTCAACAAAACCACATCATTCTCGTAACCCTTATTCCGATTGTGCTGCAGCAGCCACATCATACCTGCGGAATTCAGTACGATAAACACAAGAATGAATCTGAATATAGCTGAAGTTATCTGTTTTTTCATGCAAACCTCCATGCCGCCTCCGGCGGTACACATCTTTTGTGAAAAGAATGCCCGCATTTTGGGCATTCTTCCGTGTGAGAAAAGTCTGCCTTGCAGACTTAGAAGTTCTTTGCGAAACAGCCTATGCTGTGAGCATTAGAACTTCTTCTCACACTAATGTGCAAAATTCATAGCCCACGCCCCAGACAGTCCTGATCAATGCGGGGTTCGACGGGTCATCCTCCAGCTTTTCCCGCAGCCACCTGATATGCACTGCCACAGTGGCAATCTCCGCCTCCGAAAATATCCCCCATACTTCTCTTAGCAATTCTTCCTTTCGGATTGCCTTGTTGGGATGTGCGCACAGATATGCCAACAGGTCAAATTCCTTCAATGCCAGCTTTATCTCCGCTCCATTTTTTTGAACCGTCCTGTTTGCCACATCAACCCGTATTGTATGAATCTGATAAACCCGCTCCTCACTTTCCGAACCATAGGTTCTTCGAATCAGTGCGTTCACACGGGCTAACAGTTCTTTCAGAGAGTACGGTTTTGCCAGATAATCATCTCCGCCGATATCGAGTCCGGTTATTTTGTCATCCTCACCGGTTCTCGCACTTGCAAAAATAACCGGGACACTGGATACTGCGCGCAATTCCTTACAGACTTCAAAACCGGTTCCGTCCGGCAGATTAATATCCATCAGGATTAAATGGAACTGATTGGTTTTCAATATTTCATATGCCGTCTCACAGGTATTGACAATGCTGACCTGATAGTCATATCCTTCCAGCATATCCCTGACAATTTCCGCAAAGTCAATATCGTCCTCGATTATCAAGATGTTCCTCATACTGTCATTCTGCTCCTGTTCTGTCTCTACTTTTTTCTTAAAATGTCCAAACTGTGGTTTGTTGCCCCGATCAGGTCCAGACGTTCACATGTGGCAAAATGATACTTCAGCCACAGATCAAATGTGGCATCATCCATTTCATCAATGCATTCTCTCATGTAATTTGTTGCCCCGTCAGTTGCAACAATTTTTACTCTCTCAATGTTACCGAATCCGGAATTCAATTCATTGATCTCTTCCAGCCTCACCATTTCAAAAAGGTCTTTTTCCTCTGACAGGCATCTGAAATCATCGGTCAGCATATTGTTATTCATACATTCCCATATCTTTCCGATTTTGAAGGTAAACTGAATCACGGTTGCCTCATTCATACAATACGCTGCAAATATATACCCACCCTTTTTTGTAACTCGTATTGCTTCTTCCAAAACCTTTTCCTTATCCGCCTTTGTGTACATATGATACATCGGCCCCAATACCAGCGTCATGTCAAATGTTTCATCCGCAAATCCCGATAAGTCAAGGGCTGTTCCCTGGTGCGTCCTTATATTATCTATGCCATCCGCTTTGGAATTCATAATCTCCAGGTTATGAGTCGTTAACTCCAATGCATCCACAACATGTCCCTCTTTTGCAAGCGCTATGC
The DNA here is from genome assembly GCA_029050705.1 of Acetatifactor sp. GTDB lineage: Bacteria > Bacillota > Clostridia > Lachnospirales > Lachnospiraceae > Acetatifactor. The sequence goes on along the minus strand of JAIDME010000417.1, from coordinate 10,835 downwards.
TGTATCTCCCTGTCCCTGCACCAACCTCCAGTATTTTTCTCTTTTCATCTGTTCCGGCAGCTTCATGAATGTATCTCATCGTAGTAAGATATTCCACCTGCCCATGCCTGCTCAAAAGCCTTCCGTCCTCGTCATAATTTGAGTAGTAATCTTCCAGATAATTCATATCGCGTCAACCTCCATTTCTATGCACTTCCATTTCTGCCCTAAAATGTTGTGATATATTTCTTTTTGCGGAGATACTTCCCGGAATCCTGCTGCCTTATAGCACTGATATGCCGCCTCATTATTTTCAAATACTCCGAGTGTTATTTTGGAAACCTTTAATATATCAAAAGCATATTTAGCAGCAAGTAAAAGCATTTGCTTTCCGTATCCTCTGCCGCGCTTCGCATCGTCCACAATGACAAATCCGAATCGCAGAATCTTTTTTTCTTCATCCGTAAACCGCATGATCAGGTGTCCTGCAGCTCCGCTTTCATCAAATGCTGTCATAGGATAAAAATTTTCTCTGTCAGAACAATCTCCATTACAGTCCAGATATTTCCTGTTCATATCAGCTTCTGTGATCGGAAAGGATTCATATCTGTCTGAACACCATTTTCTGAAACTTATCTCATCCTTGATCCAGCTTACTATCACTTTGGCATCACACTCTTTATAAGGGCGTAATCTCAGTTTCGCAGGGGCACCACCGGTCTTCTTTAATTTCTTTTCCATAATTTCATAGACCTGTATCACGCCTCCTGCACATTCCCACATGCCATGATCCGTGGTTTTATATCCCCGACCATAATACAATCTGCATGCCGGTAATGAGGCATCAATTTCCGCCGTGTCATACTGCTCCTTCAGTTCCGCTTCCAGCTGATCCATAATAAATGAGCCAAATCCTTTTCCCTGAAAATCCGGCAGCACATACACCCTTGTAATATGATTTCCGTCGATGGTTCCGGTTCCGATTATTTTATTATTTTCTGACAGAACGTAAGTCTTTCCGTTTCCAATGTCTTCTTCAATATTCTTTTCACTATGGAACTCACAGAACATGTCTACGATTTCCGGAAGATAATATTTCGGATATACTTCCCTGACAGTATCCTGTACTATCTCATATATGTATTTTACATCTTCATTTTTCGCTAATCTGTATTCCATCGCATTAACCTCCTTAAATCGAGCAGGGAGGTTTTTCTCCCTGTGCATCAAAAACACCGTCAGGCAATATTTCTATTGTTTGACGGTGTATCTGTACATTGCAGTTCTAAATAAATTTGAATGTCGAATCCCATTTAAATCATTGATATGGGATGATAAGGATTTCGCAATGCCATATAATTTCCATCAACAATAGTCCCCTGATTCCAACGATACACGGGCACGGCTGAATACACATACTGCTGTGGAAATCGATTCCTGTTCTGCATTGCTGTAATTCCTTTCTTTCATGGATTGTTTATAATTGTGATTAATAATACTATGTTGAATGATAGATGTCAATTACTTTTTGCTGTTCGTGAAGTATAAAGGGGTTTACTTGCGTTGTTTTTGTGGTATTATAAATATAGCCGTCTGGACTGATGTAAGCTCGTAAAAACGGGTGCAAAACCGGATAGGAAGAATAAAAAGGAGCATATTTATGAACAAGAACGCATTTCGACAGTTGTCTTACGGGGTATATATAGTCAGCACATGGGACAAAGGACGGGCAACAGGCTGTACGGCAAACAGCGCTATGCAGATTACCTCCGATCCCGCCACAATTGCCGTGAGCATTAATCATGACAACTATACCAATCAGTGCATCCAGGATACGGGGAGATTTGCCATCTCTATCCTGGGCGAAAATTCCAATCCTTACATCATTGGTGCCTTTGGCTTCAAGAGCGGCAGAGATAACGACAAATTTGATGAGGTGGAAAGCGTGGTAAAGAGCTTTATGCCCGTTATTGCCGATGCCTGTGCCTATATTGTCTGCGAGGTCATCGACAAGATGGAAACCTCCACACACACCGTATTCTTAGGCCGAGTTCTGGACGCTGACACGCTGAAACAGGACACTCCCATGACCTACGCCTACTATCACAATGTTGTCAAGGGCACAAGCCCCAAAAACGCGCCTACTTATATTGCAGAATAAGTCATCTAAATTTTATTGAAATATGCCTTCAACTCTGATTTGCAGGCATCATCCAGCTGCTTTATTTCAACACCACGAATAGCAGCTTCCAAATGATAGAGAATAACGATACAGGTATTGGGATACTGTGCCTTTAACCGAAAAACGGCTTCCTTGCTGCCGATATTCACCAGTTCTTCAGCCGAATGAATACCGACGGAATGAAGCTTCTTTTCCATTGTTTTCCCAAGTCCCAGAGATGTAACTGCAGCCATGATTTTTTCTTCTCCTTTATGCTTTGACATTCTTTTCATTGACCTGGCGGCTCAAAGTCATCAGAGCATTTAAAACCGTCGGCCCCGGGACATATTCTGCATGTAAAAGATGTGCCATCGTAAGTGAACACAATCTCATAAGTATCGTCGGGCATCAAATTGAACGACTCCCTCTTAATATTATGCATATAGCGCGAATACTTTCGCTCGATATGATCCATACCGGCCCAATATGCTGAAAGTGCCTGGGACTCGTCATCCGTCAGCTTACCGCTGTCTACGTGATCCAGCACTTCATCGCCGAACACTTCAGCAAGTATCCTGGCCTCACCGTCTGTCACAGGGAAAAATTGTATATGCCATATGTCCCCGCTTGAGACCCACTTACAGCCAGACAACAACATGCAGATGGCAAATAAAACTGCAATAATGCTCATGCGGAATCTCATACTGCTACTCACCTCACTCCTTTTTTGTCCAAAAGAGGCAGGTTTCCTGCTCCTGCATAGATATCGGATAGTCCCTTTTTGCCATGTAATATAATGATACAGACATAACTGATAACCTCTTTCCATAAAATATCCAATCGGCAGTATCATTATAATCTATTTTGAACGGATACACAATTCCGAAAAGACAATTATAGCTGGCTAATACTAAACAAAACTAATAACAACCCGCCAATTATAACCAGTAAAAGCACTATCCAACAGAGAATACTCGATATTTTTTCTGCTTTTTCATTTACCACATTATATTGAACCGAAAGCTGAGGTGCTTGAATTTGATAAACCGGCCTTTTCGCCTTTGCCATTCTCTGTTTTGCTTCTGAATGTTGACGTAACAGAGCTAATGGATCCAATTGATCTAAAATACGTCTGCAGAAATCCCTGCTCCACTCAATATCTTTTGGGGTACACATATCTTCATTAAATGCACCTTCTGTATGTGCTAAATAATTTCTGATATGACGGATTCGAATCAGCTGATCCAAATCCTCTTTCCAATTGGGAATATATCGATAATCACTCCCTGATACAACCTTCATATCATCAATATAATGGGAAACCCCTCGCTGATCTCCATAAAGTTCTCCGCAAAGCTTATCCAAATGCTTAAACTCTTCAAATAGAACATGATTTAAGTTGTCCATTTCACCCCACACCTCAAACATGTAACCAGTTTGTTTTTACGCAATTATATATGATGATTATACTATAATGCGCTGTAAAATCAACTAACTTTGCCTTTTCTTTCCGTAAGTTTTAAAGCATCAGTTTATCCCAACCAGTTTTCTTACAACCGGAATTAATTTTATCAAATGGTAAGCTGACACCGTCAGCACAAAACTGCCAACACAAATACACAATACCTGTATCAATAAAATATTGCTTGCCTGCACAACATAATACGCTAACGCCACCAAAACAGACTGATGCAAAATATAGATTGGATACGATGCCTGATTAAAATATTCTGTAAAGCCTGTTCGCCTGTTTAAATACTTTTTTCCTGCAACAAGGATGACCAAAATTGAAATCCAGCCAATAAAGTTCACCCACAGATCACCATAATAGGAAAACCTGTAATAAGCTGTCACCGAAACAATTGTTCCGATTATGCATAATGCCGCCAGCCATTTTATATTTCTCTCAAGTTTTTCCATGATCAGATCATTGCTCAACACATAGTATCCTGCCAGATATAAAGCCAGGCTCTTTCCTATACTGAAGCCGCCGAAATTGCCGAGATAATACATCAGCCATACCGGAATAAACAAAAGCAGCACCCCAAATACCGGCAACTTCTCTACACGGGCTTTCAGCCTCTCATATGGAACAAACCGAAGCAAGATCAAAGTGATCAGGGAAATTAAAAACAGAAAAAGTATGAACCACAGATGTCCCGGGGTAAATGCCCCATCATAACCGCTGAAGTCTGTAAGGTGCGTAAAAAAGTATTTCCAGTTATCCGGAAGGCTCCCCTCATAATTTTCAAAATATTTTCTCGCATACAATGTCTGGAACGGTACAAGAAGTATCATTCCACCGATAAACGGAATCAATAATTTGCCGACCCTCTGTATTATAAATTCTTTATATGATCTTTTTTCTAACGCATATCTTGCACTCATTCCTGCCAGGGCAAACAGTATCGGCATAAACCACGGATTAACCAATACGATCAATGTACTCAATACTTTATTCTCTCCCTGCCAAATATAAAAACGAGAACCGAAATCATTCCAGATCATAAATGTGTGCACCGGAAATAACAGCATAATCGTTAAATTCCGCAGGTTATCAATATAATGTTTCCTATTATAGGTATCTGTCTGCTCCTTCGTTTTCATTGCAGCATTCCTTCTGGACTATTTAAATTAAGTACGCATCCTGATTCCTTCGATTGAGAATCCATATATATATTTTCTTTGGGCTCATTATCGCGCAAAGAATAAACTATTTTAAATATAACAGCACCTCCGCTGACAGGGAAAATCGTAATGACTCAAATCATATCAGTTGACCACGATTATTTACATAGAACCTGTAAGATCATTCTATTTCAAACCATTTCCATTGCTGAGTTTCTTCATCACGAAAAGCCCCATATTCTAAAGGAAGATCACATAATTCACAGATAGAAGAATCAAGCTGCTCTATCTCTGCAATTGATACTATAGCAGCATTTTCTACACTAACATCTTCAAGTTCTTCTTTACCTTCGGCACTTAGCATATCATGTTTTTCCAACCATAAAAATACTGTCCTGAAATGACTAACAACAAGTTCCTCCGGAACTCCTCCACCAATTGCCATGCTGCTTTGTTAAAGATTAACTTGGTTATTCTCTCCTTTTATGTCTTGTAGTCAGCATTTTTATGCCTCCGTACTTCGATATCAAGAATCAGATACCGCAATTTATAAATATGACTTCGTCCTTCTCATATCCGTAACCAGGTCTTCATTTCCATCTGCTTTCATTAATTCAATCAATTTCTTAACATTACTCGGATCTTCTATGATTGCCTGTATTTCTGATTCTGTTATTCCGATCAATTGCATAAACTCTGTTTTTCCGTATACAGACATCTGGGGTTCTGCTTCAGTATCGCTTACGACTAAAAGAGCGGTTATCATAGAGTCTTCCCCTATATGAAGAGATGTTCCGTTACCCTTTACATATTGATTTGGTTCAAAAAATCTTTCTGCTTTATATGTATATCTTGCGAGATTAGAGATCATATTAATAGCCCACATACAGTTTTCCGTGGAGTCCTCCTTAAGTTTCATGGTCATTTCATATCCCCAGCCATTCCACTCGCCGCCAAAAGCCTCCTCATCACCATATAGAACAGTCATTCCATAGGTAACTAAATGCTTATACCCCTTAGGTGATGTGTATATCGAAAAACCATCCAGATACTCGTCTCCTCCCATCATAGCTCTGGAAGTTAAGATTGTTCCGAAATGATCCGGCTTTTGTCCGGGATATAGTTTTTCAAAAGCATCATCTATTGCCTGCCATCCGGGCGAATATTCCTTATCTTCTTGTATACGTTTTAAAAATTCTTCCTTTGTCATCATTTTTCCTTTCTGCAGTTAGTCATTTGCTAAAATAAATTGTCATTTGCCTCAAATCAATCATCAAAGCTATAGGATCTTGCAGACATCTACCCATTCGGAATAGCGTGAGTATTTCTCCAGTTCTGCAATAGACAGTTCAATCGCACTGTTGCTGCTGCCGCATGCAGGAAAAACCGTCTCAAACCGCTTTAAAGAAGTATCAAGGTACACTGTGACTCCTTCGTTGATCCCAAAGGGGCATACACCTCCCACTGCATGACCGATCAGTGTTTCCGCCTCATCAGGCGCCAGCATTTTAGCCTTCGTGCCGAATCGGGCTTTATATCCGGAATTGTCAATCTTAGCGTCGCCGGCCATGACGATCAGGATAGCGCGGCCATCCACCATGAATGAAAGAGTCTTTGCAATCCGGCAGGGTTCACAGTTCAGTGCCTGTGCCGCCAGCTCCACCGTTGCGCTGGACATTTCAAGCTCCTGCACCCGGTCTGTGATGCCGAATTGATCAAAGTACTCTTTTACCTTTTCGATTGCCATAGTTCCAATTCTCCCTTCTTAAGATTTCAATGAATATTATATATTGTTCTGCTCACCGACACAACCGGAAGTTGTTCATCTACATTTCGCACATCATTTCATAAAGGCCGGAAATTGTCGATGTCGCCAAAATTTGCAGCACTGTTGCAACGTCAATAATTGCATGCCCCACCATTATAGGTAATGGATTCCTTTTCCTGTAGTAATACCAGCACAAAATTAATGTCAGCGGTAAAAACGAAATAAAACGATAAATTATGTATTTTAAATCAAACAAAGTCGGGATAAAACTGTGCTGTAAGGCAAAAAAGAAAGCAGGAACAGTTATTGCCAAAAACTTATTTTGTATCTGATTAACACCACACCCCAGATATAATCCGTCTTCTGCAAACGCAGTTGTTACCGGCAATATGATCACATTTATAACGGCTAACCATACCGGTATAGGTGCAATCATCATCGGAGCAGCGTACGGAATGATTCCGTAGCATATATATCCTGCCACATACATTCCGGTCATTCCGATTACTAAAACTAAAACCGATATTCCTATTATTTGTTTAGCCTTTGTCTTACCTTTTTGATAATTGATCAATTCCCGGTAACTGCTTTTATTTTTCTTTGCAACATAAACAAGAATTAATATTGTGACAATATTTACTATACTGGCTGCAATGGACCACCAATTGCTTATATCATCTGTTTTTTGCTTCGTCATAATTGCCCCGACTACGAATGTGAGAGCAAAAATCACACAACGAATCGGAAGTAAATAGACCATACATTCATTTTTATTAGTGCTCATAATTCTGCCCCTCTATAAATACAGATTGAAATTACCATAGTTTTTCGCCGATTATAATAACATGATTACTTGAACCCAAAACGGATTGTTCGCGACATATATTGTAATGATAATCACACCATATTCTGAATTGATCCTCATTCCAACTATCAACTTTATGGGATAAAAGCGGAGCTAATCCGTCTTGTGCAAAATGGTCGATGATTTTCAGGTTATGAGCACAATAAATTGCTTCCATTTCTTCTTTTGATGAATAGTATGTATCAGTCCAAAAACTCTTTTCATCATTATGATGCAGTACACCTGTTTCAACTAATTGTTTTGCCAAAGCACTATCCAAATATTCTTCGTCACTCATGGCAACATATTGAAATACATAATATCTCGGAATATAAGCAGTAACAAGAAGCCCTCCTTTTTTTAATACCCTTCTACATTCTGATAAACATTTTTCTCTCTGTTCTTTTGTAATGAGATGATAGAACGGCCCCATGTTCAAAACAACGTCAAATGTTTCGTCTTCAAAGAGTGACATATCCGTTGCATCCAAAACAGCAGTCCTCATTGCATGATTAGTTGTTGCAAGCTTTTGCCTGATAATATCAATATGCCTTGGTGTAATATCTGTGGCAGTCACATCATGTCCCTTATCAGCAAACCAAAATGCATATATACCTGTTCCGGCCGCACAATCTAATATTTTACATTTGGAGGTAATAACCTCATCAAACACTCTGACAGTTGTTATAAATTCTATCTTTCTCGCGTTGTTGGTTGTCAAACGATCTTCTTCCTTATAATTTTCATAGGTATCTACAACATGATTTTTCATTGATAGACCTTTGCAAATATTTGCTTTCTCTCTTTTCGCTGAATATTTAATATAAATTTACAGATAATAAATCTCTTTGTCAAGCAATTTTAGCCTGTGAAAAACTTGACAGAGACATATAATCGCCATATTATTTTTACAATAAAGGCAGTTTTTACTGCCATTCAAACGTGAAAAGACCGGCTAAATGACAATGTAAAATGATTTCGGATATCATAATTTATCTTAAGGAGGACGAAACATGATAACAGAAACTTTTGACAACAAATCAGCAGCAATCATCAATCCGCCTGTCAATGAAAATGCGCCGCAAGTGGATGCGTGCATCCTGACCTTTTCACATGTGATTGAAAAATTTGTTCTGGCGAATTATGACTGCAGACAGATTGCATCATTTTGGTTTGCAACGGGCAATACACCGATTTACTGTATTGATTATAAGGGTAAGAAATTTGCGTTTTACAAAACTTATGTAGGCGCACCTGCGTGTGTCGGTACGGTGGAGGATACCTTGTCAGAAATAAAGACAGACAAATATATCGTATTTGGCGGTGCCGGCTGCCTGAATAAGGATATTGCGCACGGAAAGGTTATGATACCCACACAAGCCTATCGGGATGAAGGTACTTCCTATCATTATGCACCTGCATCGGATTACATCACTGTCAGGAATGCGGACATTGTTGCCGCCTTTATGGGAAAAAACGGAATTCCTTATGTAAAAGGGAAGACATGGACGACCGATTCTTTCTACAGAGAAACCATCAATAACTTTGAAAAGCATAAAGCGGATGGCTGTATTTCAGTAGAAATGGAATGCGCTGCTTTGCAGGCGATGTGCGATTTCAGAGGACTGAATTTATACACATTCTTTACGAGCGGAGATCTGCTTGACGCACCTGAATGGGATACCCGGCGAAAAGAAGGACAAACTAAAGGTACTCAGCACGATGCAGGCCATTTCGATATTGCATTGGAACTGGCACGGTATGTCGTGGAATGACAGGAATGTATGCTGATTCACTTGGTTTAACTATTATGCTTATAGTCTTCATGAGTACCCTTTTGGAAAATGGCTTCGTAGAAAATGTCTTTGGCTTTTTCTGTTATCTTTCGGGCGCTTCTGATAAAAAACAGATAAAAGCATAATCCGCTCCCCAACAACAGGACAAACAGTGCAAATGCCGTTGACTGGATATAGATATAGAAAAAGAGATAAATGGACAGGCAAAACCAAACCATCCAGAGCAGCCAAGTTACCCCTGTGCCGTACAAAGTCAGATCCACTTCCTTATTGCCGTCCCATCTGTCCCTGTTTTTTACGCCCAGCCTCCAGAATGAATTACCGTCGCACAATGTGCTTAATTCTTCCAGCGTTTCTTTTCTCACAAAGGGTTCCTCCGCACTGAGCCTTTGAAAAGGACAGAGCCAAAGGTCTTTTTCTTTCATTTTCCGATGTCTATGGATTTTGACACTATCGTCATATCTACGAATCAACTGCTCCAAATCCATCTCTTCCACAAACTTAAGTTTCACCGGAAAGTGGGTACCATCTTCATAACAAAACTCCAATTCACAATAAGGTATATAGCCAAAGGAATTATGCAAACTTAGACGTTCATAGTGCAGATATACAGTATCCAGTCCCTTTCTTGGAACCTGGTGGGCATCTATCATAAAGTATGTATCCGTGCTGACTCCATAATTCCGAATCATTACTTTCTTTTCCATAAATCAATGGTTCTCCTTTTATTTTCATCTTTCCAGAATTATAAAATATTGATCAGCTATCTGCAATGTATATTTGTAGACTCATTTTTACCGGGTACACAATTCCGAATGTTTTAAGCACCATACGGTACATTGCCTTTGCGTGAATCCTGTCATGCCAGATAAACCGCCTTAATAGACATTAACATTTTGGGTATGCTCATACATTTCAAACGCTGTGCGAGGAACCGGCCCATAAAAAGTTGATCTGACCGACAGACAGCTTTTTTTTATCCGGTATTACATCGTACAACGCTTGGAAATCCTGCGCTGATTTTAGCGCAAGTACTTTTAATTCTTCATATTCAGAACCACTCAATGGTTTCTTTCCCTCGTTAAAAATAACGTCAGATAGGCGATAATCTCAGAGGACATCTATTATTCTTCCAAAACTTCTCCGTGAATACTCACTCTGCATTCGTCAGGGCATTTAGCATCGAACATTTTGGCACGGCCACTGCCGTAATCCAGCTCTGCTCCATTCAGCAGGGCATAAACAGACGGATAGATGTTATTCCATAATTCATGGCATAATGGAGGGCATAAATCTTCGACAATGTATTCCTGCCCTTTTTTGAAATAGCCGCTTCTGCAGCTGCTGTCAGTAATCGTAAGCTTAACCTTTGGCATCCCCATTTCCTCTCTGCAGCTCCTGCTGCATCACATTGTCCGCAACTGCCGATCAGTGGATTTCTTTCCGGCATCCGTCACTGCCTGCAGGTTCTCAGATAATCTTTCTGTACATCCGTAATCCGATAACTTTCAATGGCTTTCTGAATTGTTTTGTTGTGCACCCATTTATCCATTTTCTTCGCTTCAATATAAACAATCGCAGCATCCCACTGTTTTGTCAGCGCTGTTGCCATGTACCATGCAATCTCCATGTTAATGTAATATTCTTCCGATTTTATAC
>JAIDME010000416.1 GCA_029050705.1 Acetatifactor sp. | reverse complement strand
GCATGAGCAATATCGGCGCAGGCAGTGTCAGTGAGTATAACAGCATATTGCGGAACTATAAGGTTCCGGTCATATCGGGTGCAGGGCCGGAGAAGATTCAGGCACGGGATTTTCCGAAACAGGCAGAGAAAACACCAGCCGCTGTAGCAGGCCCGGAAACTCTCTCTGCTGTGATACCGGAGTGGGAGGATATGTCCGTAACGGATATGCCGCGAAGGAATGCCGGGCTGAAAGATATATCTCTTACTTTTAACAGACAGGAGGGCTTCGGTTACATAGGCAGAGACAGTGATATTCACAGTCTGGATGTGGAAAAGGCTATTGACGATATGAAAAAGGATGAGGTGCTGCAGCAGTACCAGTATTTTGTGGGAAGTTCGCGCAACCTGTATGAGGCCGGTAATATTGAAGGTACAGTGATTCAGAAGCTTTAGGAAAAATAAAAAGGACTGTCGCATTTACGATTAAGAATCGTGATGCGGCAGCTTTTTTGCATGTGCAGCTTTTATGTGGTTTTTTTCAGAAATAACCATAGGTCTGTCAGATAAAGAATACCCAGTGTCAGCTGGCTTGCAAGAAGCCCCCAGAGATAACCGGCGATGCCGAAACGGGGCACTGCAAGGAAGACAAAGGCTAAACGTATCAGGAGACAGATTACGTTCATGACAAAAATATGTCCGGCTTTGCCCAGTCCCTGGAGGATGCTGGACAGGGTGGTATCCAGATAGAGAAAGGGACAAATAAAGCCCAGGGTAGTGATGAAATAACCGGCCAGAGGACTGTGAAAGAGCTCGGTTCCGGCCCAACGGCCCAGAAGCAGAAAGCCTGCCATGCAGAAGATGCCCATGAGTCCGCAGTATTTGACTGTCTTCAGTGTGGCGTTTTTGACGGCCCGGTGGTTCCCGACAGCGTAGTTTTCGGAGATGACAGGGAGCAGCAGCACTGCCACGGAGCTGGTAAGTGCGTTTGGGAAAAAGATAAAGGGCATTGCCATGCCGGTGAGGACTCCGTACACACTCAGGGCAGTAGTGTTGTCATAGCCGTATAACCTCAGTCTGGAAGGAATGGATACGGACTCCACGCTCTGCAGGAGATTAAGGACAATGCGGTTGGCAGTCAGGGGAAGGGCCATGGACAGCAGGCCGCGGTAAAGTGTACTTCCGGCAGACACGCCGGATTGCCGGGACAAAGACTGCCGGACTCTGTGTGCAGAATGCAGCGGGGAGACTGCCGCCCCGGGAGACTGCCATATTGCAGCCAGGGAAAACAGCATGGAACATAATTCGCCCAGGGTCAGACCCAGGACAGCCACGCTGATGGATGGAGTTCTGCCCGTGCTGAGACTCTGACCGGAGACCAGGAAAACACAGCCTACTCTGGCAATCTGTTCCAGCAGCTGCGATGCTGCGGGAATTCCGGCCTTTTTGATACCGTAAAAGTGCCCGTTGACGCATGCATGAACAGCGCTCATGGGTATGGAAAAGGAAAGGATACGAAGCATGGATGCGGTTCTCGGCTCCTGAAGCAGTGCTGCTGCAATGAAATCCGCACCGAAGTATACGGCGGCATTGCAGAGCAGGGACAGGGGGAGAGAAATGGATAAGCCCGCCGCCATGGGCCGCAGGGAAATTTTTTTCATTTTTGCGGTCTGTTCCGCCACCAGCTTTGAGATGGCAGTCTGATATCCGGCGGCAGTCAGGGAGAATGAGAGTGACAGAACGGGACTCAACAGCTGATACAGACCCATGCCCTCCTCGCCGAAGAGGCGCGAGAGATATATGCGGTAGAAAAAACCGATGATACGGCTCACAAGGCCGGTGAGGGTGAGAATGACAGTACCCACAATCAGCGGATGGCTTGTTTTTGCTTTCATAGGACACCCCTGGGGATGTTTTTTTCTATTATATTCCTTTTGGGCAGTTGACAGAACGGAACCCGGATGCTATATTATAAATGAAATTCCTAGTGAAATAGTATGAATTGGAGGTATAGCGATGATATATCTTGACAATGCGGCGACCACAAAGACGGCTCCTGAGGTGGTGGAGGCAATGCTGCCATATTTTTCCGAACAATTCGGTAATCCCAGTGCAATCTATTCTCTGGGGTCCGCTGCAAAAAAAGCAGTGAACCGGGCGAAGCGGACGATAGCGGCAGCAATCGGGGCTAAGCAGGAGGAAATCTATTTTACGGCAGGGGGCACCGAGGCGGACAACTGGGCCCTGAAGGCGGCGGTCGAAGCCTATGAGAGCAGGGGAAAGCATATCATTACCACGAAGATAGAGCACCATGCGGTTTTACATACCTGTGAGTATCTGGAAAGAAGAGGCTATGAGATCACCTATCTGGATGTGGATTCGGAAGGGCTGGTGGACCCGGAAGCACTGGAGGCGGCAATTCGACCTGACACCATACTGATCAGCGTCATGTTTGCCAACAATGAGATCGGCACCATAGAACCCATCGGGGAGATCGGAGCCATTGCAAAAGAACATGGTATTTTGTTTCACACCGATGCGGTCCAGGTATTCGGGCAGATTCCTATTGACGTTGAAGGGCTGCATATCGATATGCTCAGCGCCAGCGGACACAAAATGAATGGTCCGAAAGGAATCGGTTTCCTTTATATACGCTCAGGATTAAAACTGCGTTCCTTCATCCATGGAGGAGCCCAGGAGAGGAACCGCAGGGCGGGAACGGAGAATGTTCCCGGCATTGTGGGGCTGGAGGCGGCTACAGTGAGGGCGCTGGGCATGCTGGAGGAAAAATCGGCGAAAGAGACCGAACTGCGGGATTATCTGATAGAGAGGATTGAGAAGGAGATTCCTTACTGTCGTCTGAACGGGCACAGGACGAAGCGGCTGCCCGGTAATGTGAATTTTTCCTTCCTGTATGTGGAGGGCGAATCCATATTGATCATGCTGGACATGAAGGGAATCTGCGCCTCCAGCGGCTCTGCCTGTACCTCCGGTGCTTTGGACCCATCCCATGTATTGCTGGCTTTAGGGCTAAAGCATGAGGAGGCTCACGGTTCTCTCAGACTGACACTCTCTGAGGAGAATACAAAAGAGGAACTGGACTATGTGGTGGAAGCGCTGAAAGAAACAGTCGGGAAACTGCGGGCTATGTCGCCGTTGTACGAGGATTTTATCAGAAAAGGGGCAGAGCCGGATAAATAGAGTGTGTGAGAGTAAATTTATGTGAAGCCGGAAGGAGAACGAGGGAAATGTATAGCGAAAAGGTGATGGACCATTTTCAGAATCCCAGAAATGTAGGGGAGATAGAGGACGCAAGCGGTGTGGGAACCGTTGGCAATGCGAAGTGTGGGGACATTATGAGGATGTACCTGGACATTGACGAAAACGGAGTGATACGGGAGGCAAGGTTTAAGACCTTTGGCTGCGGGGCGGCTGTAGCCACCAGTTCCATGGCTACGGAGTTGGTGAAGGGGAAAACTGTTCAAGAGGCGTTGCTGGTCACCAACAGGGCGGTGATGGAAGCTCTTGACGGACTGCCGCCTGTTAAGGTACACTGTTCTTTGCTGGCGGAGGAAGCCATACATGCCGCTCTCTGGGATTATGCGGAGAAGAACCATATTGTCATCGAAGGGCTGGAAAAGCCCAGGTCAGATATTCATGAGGGCGAGGAAGAAGAGGAATATTGAAAGGTGGAGAAGTACAGAATCCTTGTTGTGGAGGATGATACGGTTATTGCGGAACAGATAAGGAATTATCTGGGGAAATGGGGCTATGATGTGGTTTGCGTGCAGGATTTTCAGAATGTTCTGCAGGAGTTTACGGCAGCTGAGCCCCATATTGTGCTGCTGGATATAGGACTGCCTTTTTATAATGGGTATTACTGGTGCAGCCAGATCAGGCAGGTGTCCCAGGTGCCCATTATTTTTGTGTCATCAGCGGGAGATAATATGAATATTGTCATGGCAGTGAACATGGGTGGGGATGATTTTGTGACAAAGCCCTTTGAGCCGGAGATCCTTGGGGCAAAGGTACAGGCGATGATCCGCAGGACTTATGCATTCCGGGGACAGACCAGCGTCATGGAGTATAGGGGAATACTGCTGGATATGTCCGGAACGGCCATAGTGGCGGGGGATAAAAGACAGGATCTGACCAAAAATGAGTTTCGCATCATGCAGCTTTTGTTTGAAAATGGGGGGCGGACCGTATCCAGAGAAGCGATTATGAAGCGGCTCTGGGACAATGACTGCTTTGTGGATGACAATACTCTGACAGTGAATATGACCAGGCTGCGGAAAAAGCTGGAGAGCCTGGGCAGAGGCGAACTGATACATACCAGGAGAGGCCTGGGATATTGTCTGGGGGAGTCCGCCGCCGGCACGGGAGGACAGACGGGAGAAAGAGATGAGATCTGAGATCAGATTCTGGATGCAATATCTTGGAGAAAAAAAGACAGAGATTTTTTTATATATTATGACAGTGCTGTTGTTTGTAGTGACATGTTGCCTGTATCACATTGAGAATGTGGACAAGCTTCTGTATGCTGCGCTGCTGACCTTCGCTCTGTGGATCGGAGCGGGCATTATACAAGGGATGCGGTATGTGCGGAAGCGCAGGGCGCTGGAGGCGGCTGAGAGAGGGTTTGAGCAGTGGTCGGAGCTGCATCTGCAGGAAGTCTGCAAAGGTGAGGAGAGAGCGGAGAGAGAAGGGAATCCGGAGACTGTGGAACAGCAGCTGATCCGGCTTCTGGACATAGTGGACGAGACCAGGAGAAGGGAGCAGGGGGACCGCGAGGAGAAGGAGGCGGACCGAAGAGACTATTTCCTGATGTGGGCGCACCAGATCAAGACCCCTATCGCGGCCATGAAGCTTTTGCTGGAGGAAGCAGGGGACTGTAAAAACAATTTCCGGATGCGGGAGGAACTGTTTAAGATTGAGCAGTATGCGGAGATGGTGCTGACCATCCAGCGGCTGGAGAGCATGGCGGCAGACCTTGTACTGCAGGAGTATGATCTGGTGCCTCTGCTGCGGCAGGCGGTCAGAAAGTATTCAGTCCTGTTTATCAACAAGGGCCTGCAGGTGGAGGTGCCGGAGGAAGAATGCTGGGGACTGACAGACGAGAAATGGTTTTCTTTCTGCCTGGAACAGATTTTGTCCAATGCCGTCAAATATACGGAGACGGGAAAGATCACTTTTGGGATCACACGGAAGGATGTCCCCGGAGAGCCCCCGGAAAAAGGAGAGCAGGAGAACGGTGCCGTTCTGTATATAGAAGATACGGGCATGGGAATCCGTCCTGAGGATCTGCCGAGAATATTCGACAAGGGTTTTACGGGATACAATGGCCGCGCAGATAAGAGAGCTACCGGCATCGGCCTTTATTTGTGTAAAAGGATATGCCGGCAGCTCGGAGTTACGATCAGGGTGGAAAGCAGATTCGGAGAGGGAACAAGGGTAGAGCTTACAATACCTGTTTCCGGTTCCCTGCCCGCTTTCTCATGAGGGGATCCAGAATCTTTTTGCGGATGCGCAGGTGCGTGGGGGTGACCTCCAGCAGCTCGTCCGTGTCAATAAAATCAAGAGCCTGCTCCAGTGAGAGGATTCTGGGCGGTGTCAGGCGCAGAGCCTCGTCCGCACTGGAGGAGCGAGTGTTGGTCAGCTGCTTTTTCTTGCAGACATTGACCTCGATATCCTCATTTTTTCCGGTCTGGCCGATCACCATTCCCGCATAAACTCTTTCGCCGGGGCTGATAAAGAGAGTGCCCCGCTCCTGGGCGTTGAACAGGCCGTAGGTAACTGCATCTCCGGCCTCGAAGGCAATCAGCGAGCCCTGTTTTCTGTACTGTATATCGCCCTTATAGGGGGCATATCCGTCAAACACGGTGTTCATGATGCCGTTTCCCTTGGTGTCTGTCAGAAACTCGCCGCGGTAGCCGATAAGGCCTCTTGCGGGGATGGAGAATTCCAGGCGGGTATAGGTGCCGCCGGAGATGGTGCCCATATTCCTCAGTTCGCCCTTCCGCTGCCCCAGCTTTTCGATAACGGCCCCGGCAAAATCGTTGGGAACATCAATGTAGGCAAGTTCCATGGGCTCGGTTCTTTTGCCGTTCTCATCGGTACGGTAGAGCACTTCCGCCTTGCTCACAGCAAATTCATAACCCTCACGGCGCATATTTTCAATCAATACGGACAAATGGAGCTCGCCTCTGCCGGATACCTTAAAGCATTCCGTGGTATCGGTTTCCTCCACGCGCAGGGAAACGTCGGTGTTCAGCTCACGAAAAAGTCTGTCGCGGATGTGGCGGCTGGTGACGTATTTGCCCTCCTGACCGGCCAAAGGCGAATCATTCACCATGAACTGCATGGCGATGGTGGGCTCGCTGATCTTCTGGAAGGGAATGGGCACAACGCTTTCAGGGGAACAGAGGGTGTCGCCGATATGGATGTCGGCGATGCCGGAGATAGCCACAATGGAGCCGATGCCGGCTTCCTTTACCTCCACCTTGTTCAGACCGTCAAATTCATAAAGCTTGCTGACCTTTACCTTGATCTGCTTGTCCGGCTCATGATGATTACAGATGATAACTTCCTGATTCACCCTGATGGTACCGTTGTCAACTTTTCCCACGCCGATGCGTCCCACATATTCGTTGTAGTCGATGGTACTGATAAGTACCTGAGTACCTGCATCAGGGTCGCCCTCGGGAGCGGGAATATAGTTTACAATCGTCTCAAACAGCGGTTCCATGCTGGTGCCGGTCTGCTCCGCATCCATGGAGGCGACACCGGTTTTAGCGGAGGCAAACACAAAAGGACAGTCCAGCTGAGCATCATCCGCATCCAGCTCCAGAAACAGTTCCAGAACCTCCTCGACCACCTCGTCCGGCCTTGCCTCGGGGCGGTCTATTTTGTTGATACATACGATGACGGGAAGCTTCAGTTCCAGAGCCTTCCGCAATACAAATTTTGTCTGGGGCATGGCTCCCTCGAAGGCGTCCACCACGAGGATAACGCCGTTCACCATCTTCAGCACGCGCTCTACCTCGCCGCCGAAATCCGCATGGCCGGGGGTGTCAATAATATTGATCTTGGTATCCTTATACATGACGGCGGTATTTTTAGACAGGATCGTGATCCCGCGCTCGCGTTCAATGTCGTTGGAGTCCATGACACGGTCCGCAACCTCCTGACCCTCGCGGAATACGCCGCTCTGTTTCAAAAGTTCGTCCACCAGAGTGGTCTTGCCGTGGTCAACATGGGCGATAATAGCAATATTTCTTACATTTTCTCTTTTTTGTTTCATTTTTTCTCCATTCTGCGTCGCCCGGCGACGCTTCTGACTGAACAGAAATACTTCAGAAATTTGTCAAAATTCAAACTGTAACAGTATAGCACCTTTTGGGGTGCGGTGCAAGTGTTCCCGCAAAATGTTGCGTACTGCGTAAAATGTTGCGCGAAAAAGCGCAAAATAGCGCAGAATAACGCGATGGAAAAAAGTACTAAAAGTGCTGTTTTTATTGTATAAATAGTAGTATCCACCGAAGGGTCCCAAGCCCTGGGTTGGTGTTACCGGAAAAAGTCTTGGAGTAAGAAGGGAGAACAAAAATGACAGATAAGGTAATTGAAAACAATCAGGTAACGGTGATGGGGGAGATCGTCAGTGATTTTTCCTACAGCCACGAGATTTACGGGGAAGGTTTTTACATGGTGGACGTTAAATGTAAGCGTCTCAGCGAAAGCTTTGACATTATACCGGTTATGGTGTCGGAGCGGCTGATGGATGTGACGGCGGATTATGTGGGAGAATTGATCTGCATAACCGGTCAGTTCCGTTCCTACAACCGTCACGAGGAGCGCAAAAACCGGCTGGTGCTTTCCGTATTTGCCAGAGAGGTAAGCTTTATTGAGGAGATGGAGGAAAGTTCCAAAACAAATCAGATTTTTCTGGACGGTTATATCTGCAAGGAGCCTATCTACCGAAAGACGCCTCTGGGAAGGGAGATTGCGGACCTGCTGCTTGCCGTGAACAGACCCTATGGCAAGTCGGATTATATCCCCTGCATCTGCTGGGGAAGGAACGCACGTTATGCCAGCAGCTTCGGCGTGGGAGAGCGCTGCGCGGTGTGGGGCAGGATTCAGAGTCGTGAGTATATGAAGAAACTGGATGAGGAAAACGTAGAGCGGAGAATAGCATTTGAGGTTTCGGTGAGCAAGCTGGAGAGGCTGGAGGAAGAAAACTGATACATGATTTGCCAAAATCCGGAAAGTATGGTATCCTATAAAAGTAGGATGTACATTGGACTGTTTGTCAGTTGGACAACAGGTTCGGTGAAAGAGTGCGAGGTATATTATGGCAAAGGGTTTGATATATATATATGCCGGTGACGGGAGGGGAAAATCACCTGCCGCTATCGGGAGAGCCGTTCAGGCGGCAGCCGACGGAAGGAATGTTGTGATCATTCAGTTTTTGAAGGGAAAGGTGCAGGAAGACTCGGATTTCTGGAGAAGGATGGAGCCGGAGATCAAGCTTTTTCGCTTTGAAAAGTCCGATGAAAATTTTGAGGAACTTTCGGAGGAGCGCAAGGCAGATGAAATCGGCAATATCCGCAACGGTATGAATTTTGCCCGGAAGGTGCTGGCAACGGGGGAGTGTGACCTGCTTATTCTGGATGAAGTGCTGGGACTGGTGGAGAAGGGAATCGTGTCGGTGGAGGATATGAAGACGCTGCTGGAGTGCCACGGAGATACGGATATAATCCTTACGGGCATCAAACTCAGCGACGAGATCTGTGTACTGGCGGACGAGGTTTCCAAGATTGAGACGGTTAAATTTAAAGTGTGGCAATGAACCCGCTGAAAGTATTGACATCGGCATGAGAAGATGTTATGATGCAGTTAAATAATTCAGATAGAGGTTGCGTTTTTCATAAGTACCCGAATTGATGCGACAGGAGCAGGTGAGAGACGGGAAAAGGGGAAGATGCCGAAAGAGGAGATGACCTGAAAATCAAATCTTGGGCATGCAGTGAATAACTGTATGACTGTCATCCGCATATTCGGATGGGGCGCTATCGGTAGAGTATCGAAAGATATTTGATCGTCGGCGCATAAAAACGTCGGCGATTTTTATATGCGCAGGGCCGCATACGGAATCCAGCTGCTTTGCAGCATGCGGCCCGCGCGGCGAGTAGGGAGAAATTCTTCCCTGCTCGATTTTAACAATAAAGTCAGCAACGGAGGAAAAGAGAATGGCGATTTTTACAGGAGCCGGTGTGGCAATTGTCACGCCTATGCTTGAGGATGGGGCGGTTGATTACGAACAGTTTAAGAGATTAATTGAATTCCAGATCGTAAACGGGACGGATGCGATCATCGTGTGCGGAACGACAGGGGAAGCGTCCACTTTGTCTCACGAGGAACATCTGGATGTAATCCGATTCTGTACGGAGACGGTGGCAGGGAGAGTTCCCGTGATTGCCGGAACCGGCTCAAACTGTACGGAGACGGCGGTTTATCTTTCGAAGGAGGCGGAAAAGGCGGGGGTAGACGGACTGCTGCTTGTGAGCCCCTACTACAACAAGGCTACACAGAACGGACTGTATGCCCACTTTAAGACAGTGGCGGACTCCGTAAAGATTCCGTGCCTGCTGTACAATGTACCCGGCAGAACCGGCTGCAATATCCTGCCGGAGACAATTGTAAGGCTGTGCCGGGATGTGAAAAATATTGTGGGTGTGAAGGAGGCAAGTTCCGACATTAAACAGATTGCATGGCTTGCGTCAATCGGGGAGGGCTGCGTGGATATTTATTCCGGCAACGACCATGAGATCGTGCCCATTATGTCTCTGGGAGGCATTGGAGGTATCTCCGTACTTTCCAATATTGCACCGGCACAGACTCATGAAATTTGCCGGACCTATCTGGACGGAAACGTGAAGGAGAGCGCCCGCCTGCAGCTGAAGGCGCTTGAACTGTGCAATGCGCTTTTCTGCGAGGTGAATCCGATTCCCGTGAAGAAGGCACTGAACATTATGGGGATGGGAACAGGGCATCTGAGAATGCCGTTAACGGACATGGAGCCTGCAAATGTGGAGCGCTTGGAAAAAGCAATGAAGAATTACGGTTTGATTTGAAGGAAAGACAAGGGGACCATTATGACGAGAATTATCATGAGAGGCTGTAACGGCAAGATGGGACAGACCATAAGCTCTCTGGCGGCGCAGGACGATGAGGCTGAAATTGTGGCGGGTATTGATCTTTGGGATGACGGACACAATCCCTATCCTGTGTTCGAGACGCTGGAACTCTGCAATGTGGAGGCGGACTGTGTCATTGATTTCTCCCAGGCGGCAAGAGTGGAGGAACTGCTGGATTACTGCGAGGCTAACAAAATGCCCTGTGTGCTCTGTACCACGGGGCTGAGTCAGGAACAGCTGCAAAAGGTGGAGGAAACTTCAAAAAAAACTGCGGTTCTGCGCTCTGCCAATATGTCTCTGGGCATCAATCTGATGCTGAAACTCTTAAAGAAGGCGGCGGATGTGCTTGCTCCGGCTGGATTTGATATTGAGATTGTGGAAAGACACCATAGTCTGAAGCTGGATGCTCCCAGCGGAACCGCCCTTGCTCTGGCGGATTCTATCAATGAGGAGCTGGGCAATGAGTACGAATATGTCTTTGACAGGAGCAGCAGGAGAGAGAAACGTCCTCAGAAGGAAATCGGAATCAGTGCCGTGCGGGGCGGTACTATCGTTGGAGACCATGATGTAATATTTGCCGGATCGGACGAGGTGATTACTTTTTCGCATACCGCATACTCCAAGGCGGTTTTCGGAAAGGGAGCCATACAGGCAGCAAAATTTCTGGCCGGAAAGCCTGCAGGAATGTATGATATGAGCAATGTGATAGAGGCAGTCCTGTCCTGAGGGCTGCCTTTACCACATTTTTTGCGTTAGCGATTCAGAGAATTTCTGCTTCCGCCGGTAAGTGTACCGGCAGAGGAGTTGTTCATGCTGCCATTGCCGTAGCCGGTGCTGGTGCCATTGCCGTAGCCTGTGCCGCTGCCAGAGTTAGTGCCGGTGGCGTTACGGTTAGTGGTGCCTGTGCCGTAGCCGGTGCCGGTATTTGTGTTAGTGCCGGTGGCGTTACGGTTAGTAGTGCCTGTGGTGTTGCCGGTGCCATTGTTGTTATCGGTATTCGTTCCATTGCCGATAATATTGTTGGTAATGTCATCGATGGCATTACCGGCATCCTCCAGAAGAGAATTTCTGTTTCTTGTGGTACCATTGCTCATCGTACCACTGTTACCGGTACCGTTGCTGTTGGTGCTGTTGCTGATTGTACCATTGTTATTAGCACCGTTGCTGCTGGCGTTGCTGCCGTTGGTACCTGCGTTTGTGCCTGTGCCGTTGTCATTATTGTCATTGTTAACTGTGGCACCGGATTCATTTGAGGCATTGTTTCCGGCGAGACTGCCGGAATTATTGTCATTTTTACCCATAGTACAGCCTGTGGCCACACACACGAAGGCCAGCACCAGGCTCAGTGCAAGAAATTTTTTTGCTCCTGCCGATCGCTTATTGTTTTTCATAATCTCCTCCGTTCTATGATATTAAGTTAAGCTGCTAAATCTGCCACTGCGGAATGCAATATGACGGATTCGCGAATAGTATGTGGAGCGGAAGACAAAAATATTCATAAAAAAACAAAATCAAACAAAACAGAAGGGAACGTGCCGGGGCGCGCGTACAGGTGCTACAATGGAATTCAGACCCTGTATTGATATTCATAACGGCAAAGTGAAGCAGATTGTAGGCGGAAGCCTGAAGGACGTGGGAAATTTTGTCAGAGAAAATTATGTGGCCGAGCAGGATGCCGCCTTTTTTGCGTCGCTGTATCGCGATGAGGGAATCAGAGGAGGCCACATTATCCTTTTAAATTCTGCGGGAAGCGAATATTACAGATATACCAGGGAGCAGGCGGTTGCGGCGCTGCGGGCATATCCCGGCGGTATGCAGATAGGAGGAGGAATTACGGCGGAAAACGCGGCGGATTTTCTGGAAGCCGGGGCGTCTCATGTCATAGTAACTTCCTATGTGTTTCGGGATGGACATATTGATTACCAAAGGCTGGAAAAACTGGTGAAAGCTGTAGGGAGAGACAGACTTGTTCTGGATTTGAGCTGCAAAAAGACGGCGGATGGTTATCGGATTGCTACGGACCGGTGGCAGAGGATGACGGAAGAAAAGGTGAGCGAAATGCTGCTGGAACGGCTTGCGGGCTATTGCGATGAGTTTCTGGTTCATGCGGTGGATGTTGAAGGGCGCAGCGGCGGGATTGAAGAGGACCTGGCCGGACTGCTGGGGCAATGGAGCGGAAGGCCTGTGACCTACGCCGGCGGTGTACACAGCTACGAGGACTTATACCTGCTGAAGAGACTTGGAAGGAACAGGATGAATGTCACGGTAGGGAGTTCTCTGGATTTGTTCGGCGGCAATTTGGAGTGGGGTAAGGTTTTGGAAATCTGTAAAAAGGATTTATAAATTGTCAAATATAGACAAAATATTTGAACAAGATTGTAAAATATATACAAAAGAATAATTTTTTCTTGGGGATATGTTACAAAAATGTTAAATACTCGTTGATGTTAAAAGATACATATGATAAAATAACCTTGTTTTCTAGCATAAACAGGATAGGTGGCTTTATATGGGACGACAACGACATAAGCGTAAGAAGCACCGTATTGTCCTTTTGGCATCAGACGCAGTGAATGCCGGGGTGGAACAGATTCATTATCATCCCTGGAGACCATGGGTTGTCATTTTGATTCTTTGCGCCTTTCTTGGGGCATGCCTTGGTTATTTTTACTTTGTGGAAAGCCTCCGGACAGAGATGGAAGGGGCATCTTCCGTGCAGCAGGCGCAGATTGCGCAGCTGGAGCAGGAAAAGGCAGATCTTGAGAATGAGATTGTCTCATTAAATGAGACAATCAAGATTTTGAGCAATACGGTAAATCAGAAGACGCAGAATGAGAATCAGCTGTCCGAACAGTTGGAAAAACAGATAACGCCCACGGGATTTCCGCTGACAGGCATGGCGTCCATGGAATTGGCTTCAGAGGGAGAACCTATGTGCATTTTTACTGCCACAGATGGAGCTATGGTTGTGGCTGCGGCAGGAGGGACGATCACAGCGGTTAATGATGATGCCGAATATGGGCATAATATCTGGGTGGATCATGGAAACGGATATGTGACAGTATACCGCAATTCCGGCGAGGTCAAGGTGAAACAGGGAGAGATAGTGACACAGGGCACCACACTGTTTCTGATCAGTGGTGAAAACAGTAAACTGGGATACCAGATGCTGAAAGATGGTGCGTACATTGACCCGTTAGAGATGCTCGCTATCAGTGGTTGATTTAAAAGTACTATTTTATAGAGCTGCAGGTGTGGCAGGATAGGAGGCTTAAGACATGAAGAAAAACAAGGAACTGATTATTACAACACTCATAGGAAGAGACGCTGAGTGCAACGGAGATTTTGCGGCAAAAGGTTCGGCGCGGGTTGACGGTTGTATCAACGGCAACGTGACAGTGACAGGGACGCTTATTGTAGGTGTAACAGGGAATATCAACGGTGATATCACTGCGCAGTCTACAATCATCGGCGGAGAGGTCATCGGGAATGTGACTTCGTCGGAGAGAACGGAACTGACACAGACTGCAAGGCTGATAGGTGATATCACTACGGAACTTATTGTCATTGACGAGAAAGCCATTTTCCAGGGCGGCTGTAATATGAATCAGGAGTCCACCGGAAAGAGGCCCAAGCCTGCCGCAAGAGCGGTTAGGGCTGGCAGAAAGACTGCAAAGGAAGCCATTGCGGAGGCGCTGAAGGAAGTGGAAGAGGCAAGCCGTGAAGGGGCGGTTGAGGAGCCGGAAGATATGCAGGCATCGAGACAGTCTGATACCGGAGTGATGTGAATACTACATAGTACAGGCAGGACTGCAGTTTCCTGTCCGGTCATTTAATTTTATAGGGAAAACCACAAGAAGACCCGCGCCATGTCATATGGACGCGGGTCTATGTCATATGCTGTTTTATTTTTGTACCTGACCACTGTTCTCCAGACGGTTGAATACCATTTCATATCCGTCATTTCCGTAATTCAGGGAGCGGTTGACCCGGCTGATGGTGGCTGTGGAGGCACCGGTTTTTTCTGCAATTTCCAGGTAAGTTTTACGGCCCTTCAGCATAGCGGCTACCTCAAAGCGCTGTGACAGCGACAGCAGCTCATTGACTGTGCACAAATCTTCAAAAAAACTGTAACACTCCTCGCGGGACTCCAGACAGAGAATGGCATCGAACAGGGAATCTACGGCTTCTGTTTTTATTTTCTTGTTCATCTTAACCTCCATAATGCAGACCGGAGCTGACTAAACAGCCCAGGATTTTCAGCGTGGAATTTCCTCTCACACGACCATGTACATTTTAGCATACTAAAGTTGTAAAGTAAAGGGTCATAACAGAAAAAAGTGTTGTCATGTAGTATTGAATACTATATAATAGAGTCAGTATCAGTCCACTGAAGCGGGCAGGGAGGTATATATATGACGATTGACAGTGCTGATTTATTAAACAGTATATTGGCAAGTCTCAGCCGTGTTGAGTGTATTGCGCCGGAGGATATTCCGAATATTGAACTTTATATGGATCAGGTTACCACCTTTATGGACAATAAGCTCCGTTCTTCGGCACGTTATCCTGAAGAGGATAAGATTCTGACGAAGACGATGATCAACAATTATACGAAGAATAATCTTTTGCCGCCGCCTGTGAAGAAGAAGTACTCCAAGGAACATGTGCTGCTGCTGATATTCATCTATTATTATAAGAGCATTTTGTCTATCAGCGATATACAAACCTTGCTGGGGCCCATCACGGACCGTTTCTTCCAGAGTGATGATGAGTTCAATCTGGAGAGTATTTACAAGGAAGCCTTCAGCATGGAAGGACAGCAGCTGGAGGCGTTGAAGGAGGACGTGATACAGAAATTTAAGGCGGCAGAGCAGACTTTTCAGGATGCGCCGGAGGAAAGCCGGGATTTCCTCAGGAAGTTTTCCTTTATCTGCACTCTGAGTTTTGACGTGTATGTGAAAAAGCTGCTGATTGAAAAGATGGTGGATGAGCTGAATTAGAACAGAAGGAGTGAGAGATTGGTATGAAAGACACAAACTGCGGGTATTGCATGAGGGGTGAGCTGCTGGACAAGTTCGGTATTTTTGTCTGTGATCTGCAGGTCAGCAGTCTCATTTTATTCAGGGAACAGTCAAAACCGGGAAGATGTATCGTGGCTTACAGGGAGCATGTCAGTGAGATGATAGATATTTCGGACGAAGAGAGAAATCTGTTTATGGCGGATGTTGCTCATGCGGCCAGAGCCATTCACAAGGCGTTTCATCCGGATAAGCTGAATTACGGAGCCTATGGCGATACGGGCTGTCATCTTCATATGCACCTCTGTCCCAAATACAAAGATGGAGATGAGTGGGGAGGGACATTCCAGATGAATCCCGGGAAGACATTTCTTTCGGACGAAGAATACGGGAAAATGATTGCAAAACTGAAAGAAAATCTGTAACCTTTTTTACTCCCATGCCATAAGATAAAGCATCATTATAATGGGAGGTATTTATGAAAAGGTTGAACTTCAAGAAGGCGGGTGCGGCATGCATGGCGGCGCTTACCTTAGTTTTGGCTTTATCCGGATGCGGAGCGGACGGTGCGTCCTCTGAGGGTGGCAAAACGAAGGTGGTGCTTAACGAGGTGGCGCACTCAATTTTTTATGCGCCGCTCTATGTTGCAATCGAGGAAGGGTATTTTGCGGAGGAAGGCATTGAACTTGAACTGGTGACAGGCTTCGGCGCCGATAAGACCATGACTGCGGTTCTGACGGACGAGGCAGATATAGGGTTCATGGGAAGTGAATCCACCTTATATACTTATGCAGGCGGCACTGCAGACTATGTGGTGAATTTTGCACAGCTGACTCAGCGTGCAGGTAATTTCCTGGTCTCCAGGACACCTATCGATAATTTTTCGTGGGATATGCTCAAGGATAAGGATGTGCTGGGCGGAAGGGCAGGAGGTATGCCGGAGATGGTCTATGAATACAATCTGGAGAAGAATG
>JAIDME010000415.1 GCA_029050705.1 Acetatifactor sp. | reverse complement strand
GATCAGGGCGCTGTTCGCCCAGACGGAGGAGTCCGTGAACCGGGGTTATACGGCGGGCATGTTTACGGTCAACAGCAAAGGCGGCTGCCACAGATGTAAGGGGGACGGCGTCATTCACTATCATGTGGGCTTCGGAAACTTTATCGACATAGAGTGTGAGGAGTGCGGCGGGACAGGCTATCTGCCGGAGGTCATGGATATTCAGGTGGAGGGCAGAAACATTCGGGATATACTGGAAATGAGCGTCGATGAGGCCAGAGAGTTTTTTGAGGAAAGGGATAAAGGAGTCACACAGGTACTGGAAATCCTGCAGCGGGTGGGAATGGGCTATATTAAGCTGGGACAGGCCACACCCACTATCTCAGGGGGAGAGAGCCAGAGAATCAAGCTTGCCAAAGAGCTTGCCCGGGGACAGGGCTTCAAAGGACTTTCCAATACCCTGTATATTTTGGACGAGCCCACCACAGGGCTTGCCTTTGCGGACGAGGAGAAGCTGCTGGCACTGCTAAACGAACTGGTTGACTGCGGAGCCTCCGTTCTGGTGACGGAGCATGACCCTTTTATCCTGTCCAACTGTGACTATATTCTGGAGATGGGAGAGGGCGGAGGAAGCGAAGGCGGAAACCTGATTGCGGAGGGAACGCCGGAGGAGCTGAGAAAGAACACAAAATCCATTATTGGCAGGTATTTGAAGTGAAAAGTGTGAAGGAAGTAGATTTATCGGAAGAAATTGACAGGATGATACGGGAGAAGAGGTACCGTCTGGTAAACAGTGTGATCATCTGGCAGGAAGGGGAAATTCTTGCGGAGCGGTACTATAACGGTTTCGACCGGGACAGCCGCAATGTGCTGCGCTCCGTTATGAAGAGCATTCTGTCAGCCGCCACGGGTATCGCGCTTGAAAAGGGGCTGCTTCCCGGGCTGGATGTGCCGGTTTCTCAATATCTGGAGGAATTTCGGGAAAAAAGGGACCTCCTTCATCCCATGATCACCCTTCGGCATCTGCTGACAATGACTTCGGGAATCTACTGGACAGGAGGAGTCCATTACCACTGCCCTATGATGGAACAGCTGCGGAGGTCACGCAAATGGGTGTCCTATATAGCGGACTGTCCTGTGACGGATCTTCCCGGAACAAGGTGCAATTACAAGGAATTTGATGTGATTCTTCTTGCGGCGGCGCTGGGGAAGATTTGCGGAGATTTGTACGACTTTATTGACACAGAGCTTTATCAGCCCCTGGGAATCAAGAGCGGCCGCTGGTACTGCAGTCCGGATGGTGTGTATTATACAGTCTCCGACGATGAAGAGGAGGAGAACGCATCCAATCTGACCGCCCGGGAACTGCTCGCTATTGGGAAATTGTATCTGAATGGCGGTGCGTTTGAAGGAAAGAGAATTTTGCCGGAGGAATACTGCAAACTGACAACTGCGTCATTTTTGGAAAAAGACTACGGATACCTCTGGTGGTGCGGGGAGGACTGGTATGCAGCCAGAGGGTTCGGGGGGCAGAGAGTCATTGTATTTCCGGAAAAGAAGGCGATAGCAGTGATGCAGGCGACACCCACGCCCAGCGGAAGGGCTTATGATGACATTATCATGGAACTGCTCATGAGTGTCAGCTGTCTGTAGACTTGTGCAGAGGCGGAACCCCGTGTTATAATAGGCATATATTCGGATAAGTTCGGTTGACAGATCATGCCGGACAGGCGGCATCTGTCCCGGGAAACAGCGTAGAAAGGCAGGTTTACAGGAATGAAAGAAAAGCGGTCTGCAGTGGTGCTTTCTCAGGAGGAAATCGCACCGGCAGTATATGATATGTGGATAGAGACCTCCCTGGCGGAACAGGCAAAACCGGGGCAGTTTTTGTGTATTTACCCTAAGGATAAAAGTACGCTGCTTCCCCGGCCCATCAGTATCTGCGAGGTAAGGGGAGACAGAAAGGCCCTTCGCATAGTGTACCGTGTAGCAGGCACAGGGACTGCGGAGTTTTCCGGCTATAAAAAGGGAGAAGCGATTGAACTTCTGGGTACTCTGGGCAATGGATTTCCGCCGGAAAAGGCCAACACGGGGAAGATTTTTCTGATGGGCGGCGGTATCGGTGTCCCTCCGATTCTGGAACTGGCAAAACAGATAGCCGCAGCAAGGAAAACGGATCAGAATATTATTGTCCAGGACATTATTATCGTCCTTGGTTACCGGGACGAGAAGACATTTTTAAAAGAGGATTTTGAAAAATACGGCAGGGTGTATATCGCCACGGAGGACGGCAGCGTGGGGACGAAAGGAAATGTCATGGATGCCATCCGGGATAACGGGCTGACAGCAGATATGATTTTTGCCTGTGGACCGATGCCCATGCTCCGCGCCGTTAAGGCTTACGCAGCGGATCAGAAGATAAAGGCATATATTTCTCTGGAGGAGCATATGGCCTGTGGCGTGGGGGCATGTCTGGGCTGCGTGGTAAAGACGAAAGAAGTTGACCACCATTCTCATGTGCATAACGCCCGCATCTGTACCGACGGGCCCGTGTTTGATGCGGAGGAAGTGGAGATAGTGTGAGAAGGAGACTGACATATGAATACACAGGTGACAATTGCGGGAGTGACCTTCAAAAATCCCGTCATGACGGCGTCAGGAACGTTTGGCTCCGGCATGGAATACGGAGAATTTGTGGATTTGAACCGGCTTGGGGCAGTGGTGACCAAGGGGGTGGCAAATGTGCCCTGGGAAGGGAATCCAACGCCCAGGGTGGCCGAGGTTTACGGGGGGATGCTGAATGCCATCGGCCTGCAGAATCCGGGAATAGATGTCTTTATGGAAAGGGATATTCCTTTCCTGAAGCAGTATGACACCAGGATCATCGTGAATGTCTGCGGCAGGACGGTGGAGGATTATGTGGAGGTGGTGGAGCGCCTGGGGGAAGAGACGGCGGTCTCTATGCTGGAGATCAACGTCTCCTGCCCGAACGTGAAGGAGGGGGCTATTGCCTTCGGCCAGAAAGCGGACGCCCTGTACGGCATCACGGAGGAAATCAAAAAGCATGCCAGGCAGCCTGTGATCATGAAGCTGAGCCCCAATGTCACGGACATTACAGAGATGGCCAGGGCAGCGGAGGCTGCGGGGGCGGATGCCCTGTCGCTGATCAATACCATCACCGGCATGAAGATTGACATCCATAAACGCAGGTTTGCTCTGGCCAATAAAACCGGCGGCATGAGCGGCCCTGCCATTAAACCCATTGCGGTCCGCATGGTATACCAGGCGGCCCATGCGGTCAAGATTCCCATCATTGGAATGGGTGGTATCGCCACAGCGGAGGATGCGGTGGAATTTCTGCTGGCAGGAGCCAGCGCCGTCAGCATCGGTGCCATGAACTTTGTGAATCCTTATACCACCGTAGAGGTTGTGGAGGGTATTGAAGCCTATATGAGGCAGTACAATGTGGAGAATGTTACTGATTTGACAGGTGCGCTGTAACGCACCTGTTCTTTTCCGGCGGATACCTTCATATATATACTAATACCAGTATATATGCGGAGGTATTTTTGTGGAGCTGATAAAAAGAAACATACATATGGACCGCGTCAAGACGGAAGCGGTCACACAGTTTACACTGGAGGACGACCTGAATATACCTGACAGCAAGCCGGATGTCAACACACTGAATCTGGAAAAGGGTGAGATTGTCATTGATGAGATCAGACCCGGGACGGATTTTGTGAATGTGCGCGGGTATCTGGCGTATGTGGTGCTTTATCACACTCAGGAGGAAGGCAGCAGCCTTGTGACGCTTGAAGGACGGGTGCCCTTTGACGAGAGAGTCAATCTGCGTGGGGTGGTGCCTGCGGACAATGTGAGTGTGGACGGTGATGTGGAGGATTTGACGGTCAGCATGATAAACTCCCGAAAGCTGAATATACAGTCGCTGGTTACCCTGTCGGCAAGGGTGGAGGAGCTTTATGATGAGGAGGCTCCCGTGACAATTCATGGAGATGAAAAAGCGGAATACCGCCGTATGCCTCTGGAGATAGCCCAGATTGCCATTTGCAAGAACGATATTTTCCGGCTGAAAGAGGAGATCAGCCTTCCCTCCAATTACCCCAATATTTTCCAGATACTCTGGGACAATATATCTCTGGGGGACATGGATTTTAAAGTGATGGAGGAGAAAATCGCCCTGTCGGGAGACGTGCATGCGTTTATCCTGTATGAGGGCGAGGGGGAGGAGCATCCTGTTCGCTCCTTTGAGACCACCATTCCTTTCAGCGGTACACTGGAGTGTCATGGCTGCAGGGAAGGTATGCTGCCGGATATCCGGTGTCGCCTGGGGCAAAAGGAACTGGCAGTGCGTCCGGATTTTGACGGTGAGGAGCGCAGTATCGGTCTGGAGATGGTGCTGGATTGCGCAATCCGCATCTATGAGGAAGAACAGGTGGAAATCATTTCCGATATTTACGGTGTTTCCAGCGAGATTGGCACGGTGACTCACAGGGCAGACCTGCGGCAGCTGCTGGCAAAAGTCACAGGCAAGACCAAGGTGACGGACCACATTCGCGTGAAGTCGGGAAATGTTCTGCAGCTGCTGCACAGTGAGGGCACGGTGACGCTGGAGCACCAGACGGTAGTGGAAAACGGAATCCTGCTCCAGGGCAGCCTTACGGTCAAGGCCATGTATATCACAGGGGAGGATGAAGCTCCTTACGGCTGCACTCAGGCGCAGATTCCATACCAGTACACGCTGGATGTGCCGGATATTGCGCCGGATGATATTGATACGGTTCAGGGCTCGGTGGAGCAGCTTCAGGTAACCATGCTGGATGGTGAAGAAATGGATGTCAAGGCAGTGTTGAGCTTTTCAACGGTAGTGTTCAAGACAGTGCCGGTGGAACTGATCGGCCAGGTGACCGTTTCACCGCTGGATACGGGGAAGATGAGCAATCTGCCAGGCATGGTGGTTTACATGGTCAAGGATGGAGATAACCTGTGGAATATCGGGAAGAAATATTATGTTCCGGTAGATTCCATGAGGAGAATGAACAATCTGGAGAACGATGAGCTGAAAGCGGGCCAGAAGCTTCTGATCGTAAAAGGCAGCTGACAATGACACAAAAAGACCCCCTCGGTCTTCCGAAAGGAAAATCGAGGGGGTCTTTCCGGTGCGCCCTGCGGCACACGTTTTTACTTATTCAGTTACGGTTTTGTTTACAGCAGCCGCCATGTCGTCAAAGCCCTTCATGACAGCGTCATATGTCTGCTGGGAAATGTCAGGAAGCTTGCCGCCCCATGTCTTTTCCGCCTGCTTATAGCCCTTTTCAAAGGCTTTGCGCATATCCTCAATCTTATCAGGGTCTCCGCCGGTCAAAGCGGTAGCAAAATCCAGGATTCTGCCGGAGGTCTGCTTTACGCCCCAGTAGCCGTCCTCGGAAATGTCCTTCTGTGCCTGTAATTTGGTAGCGGCATCCACAGTGTAGTTCCCGGACCTCAGGAACTGCCACATATCGGTAGCCTTGCCGTAGGCCTGGGTCTGCCCGGACATCATCTTTTCTACCAGGCTGCGAAGCTGGGATGTACGCGCTTCAGCATCAGCTTTCAGTTTATTGACAAGATCTGTGTTGGGTTTGTAAGTTTTCTTTGCGGAATCAGTTGTAACCTCCTTGGAAGGCTCGTATACAACGCCGGTGTCCGCAGCAGAAGAGCTCTCTGCCTTAGTGTTTGTGTCCTTCTTTTCCGTAGCCTTTACGCTTTCCGTGGTGGAATAATCGTAAGTCGGCGTAGACTGAACTTGTGATGTAACTCCGTTTACACTCATTGGGATACCTCTTTTCTGGCGGTATTACGCCGTTTTCTGTCCGTTGCCGGACGCATCATCCATGATTGGTATTTTTTATATCGGCAAATATAGGAAAAAAGTTTAGCCCTTTGCCGAAATATTTCTTATTTTTATCACAAGCCTGTTTTGGGACAGGAACTCGCCTGCAGCTGATAAGCGATATGTAATTCGTATTGCGGCCTCGGATTCTGCCCACAGGCATTTCAAATCTTCGGTGCATACCTCCAGCTGCAGTGAGCCGCAGGCTGTGACATAATCTGTGCGGTAGGTCTGACCTGCCTCAAAGACCATGCGGGAATGTATATTGCCCTTTCGGGACAGTTCCAGCACATTGTCTCTCAGTTTCAAAGTGTTTGCAGTAAAGGCTTTCGACTCTGTATCCTGCTCCTGATAGAGAATATATCTGCAGCCGTTCCTTTCAAAATATTGTCCGACGGTCTGAAAGTCGGTTACAATTTCATTTCCGCCGCCGTCATCCTGGGTTCCGGCCACGGTTATTTCCACATCCCTGTTCATCTTTAGTATTCCTCGATATTCACTGTCTTTGCGGAGAGGATGCCGTAATTGATGATAGAGTTGGCAAAGCGGACAAACCTTTCCGCCTTGTCGCTGACATAAAACTGATATCTGTTGCTGCCCAGGCCGGGTTCTTCCTCATTCAGCATATCCATTTCTGAGAGCATTTGTTTCAGCTCTATAGCGGTCTCATATGCCGGGTTTACCAGCGTCACGTTCTCGCCTACGATTCTGCCCAGAGTGGAACGGATCAGAGGATAGTGGGTGCAGCCTAAGATCAGGGTGTCAAGGTCGATGTCTATCAGCTCTGTCAGATAACGGCGGGCTATTTCATCCGTCACCGGGTCCTGCCAAAGACCTTCCTCCACAAGAGGGACAAAAAGCGGACAGGCCTTCTCGTAGATGGTGACAGCGCTGTTTAAGTTGGTTATGTATTTTGTGTACATCTGGCTGTTGATCGTAGCTTCCGTCGCAATAACGCCGATCCGTCCGTTGCGCGTCACCTCCGTGGCTGTCTTTGCCCCCGGCTTTATCACGTCTATGATAGGAATGTCTATGTCCTTTTCCAGAGTGTCCAGAGCGCAGGCGCTCGCCGTATTGCAGGCAACCACTATGGTCTTGACCTGAAAGGTCCGCAGGAACCGGACAATCTGCTCCGAATAGCGGATTACCGTTTTCTGAGACTTGCTGCCGTAAGGAACTCTGGCGGTATCTCCGAAATAGATAATTCTTTCGTTGGGAATCTGACGCATGATCTCCCGCGCTACGGTAAGTCCGCCAACGCCGGAGTCAAAGACCCCGATAGGGGCGTCCCTGTGCATCAGTTCTTTGTTGATCTGTCCCATGAAAAAGCCTCCCAAAAAGCGTTCAGCTCGGTGAGCAGTCTGCTGCGGAAGCGGATGTTGTCGCGGTCCGTCCTCAGAAGTTCCAGATAGAGGCCGTCGTTAAAGGCTTCTCTGTTTTCCGGGGTGATTTCCTCACCGCTTTCGTCCTCGCAGATAATCCTGACGGTATCCGGCGTCAGAGTGAGACCGGGGTAAAACAGCCCCCACCAGCCCAATGCTGCGCACATTGCTGTTATAATACGTATTCCGTTCTTAACTTTCTTCATGCAATAACCTACCTTTCACGATAGAGTATTGCCGAAGATTTGCAACCTATTCCAAATTGTGGTCCGTTATTTCTTTTTTTCCCTGTCAAGCCGTATCCGGCGGATGATGGCCTGTTCCTGATTGTCAATATGGGTTTTTGCAGCTTCTGCAGCCGTCTTTTTGTCCTTGCTCAAAATGCTCTGATAGATTATTCTATGCTCCTCCACCAGGGTTTCATGCTGGTTGGTGTCTTTTATATATTCAAACCGGTAACGGTACATCTGCTCCGAGAGATTATTGACAAGCTGAATCAGCCGCTGATTGCCGGTGGCTCGGACAATAATGTCGTGGAGGGCCACATCTGCATGAGCAATTTCCTTTGTGTCCGCTGTCCTGACGGCGGTTTCAAAGCTTTCGCAGGCAAGCCGCAGGGATTCCAGCTCTTCCGCCGTGATGCGGTCGCAGGCAAGTTCTACACACAGCGCATCCAGGGCCCGGCGGACCTCAAGCACATCATTCATGCTTTTTTCCGTAATCTGCGCTACTTCTGCACCTCTGCGCGGAGCCATGGTGACAAGCCCCTCGAGCTCCAGCTTGCGGATGGCTTCCCGGATAGGGGTGCGGCTGACACCAAGCCTGTCGGCCAGATGAATCTCCATAAGCCGTTCACCGGGCTTCAGCTCACCCAGGAGGATTGCGCGCCGGAGAGTGCTGCAGACTACATCCCGCAGCGGTAAAGACTCATCCATATCTAACTGTAAGAAATCCTGCATAACGAATACCCATGCCTTTCCTGTAACCTGGTTCAGAATATGCCGCGGTGTGCGCCATAAACCGTTTATGAAATTCCGGAAGAACCACGGGGCAATTCCTCCGAAATATTGAGAGGAGCAGTCAGAAAGACCTGTTTTGCAAGGCCCTCCGCCTTCAGCCGACGGAACGCATATTCTGCGGCAGCCCCCTCTGTAAATATGCCGAACACCGTGGGGCCGCTGCCGCTCATGAGACTGGCTGCCGCGCCCAGCTCCAGCATGTTTTCCTTTATGGATTCAATGATCGGATATGCGGGAACGGTCACTGATTCCAGCACATTTTCCATGCGGCTCAAAACACCCTGAAGACTGCCTTCCCTGATGGCGGTTATCATTCCGTCAATGTCGGGATGACGCTGAATGCCTGCGGAATCCAGATGCTCATAAACATATTTGGTGGAGACACTGATGTCCGGTTTTGCAACCAGCACATGGCAGGGGGGAACCGGAGGCAGGGGAGTCAGCTGTTCGCCTATACCTTCGGCAAGAGCGGTGCCGCCCAGAATACAAAAAGGAACGTCCGCACCGATCGTCGCGGATATGCGCATCAGTTCCCTGTGGGGAATGCCCAGAGAAAAAAGGCGGTTAATTCCCATCATTGCAGCAGCAGCGTCGGTACTGCCTCCTGCCATACCGGCGGCGATGGGAATGTTCTTTTGCAAATGTATTTTTACCCCTTCCTTCAGGGAATAGGTGTCCCGCATCAGCTTTGCCGCCTTATAGATCAGGTTATTCTCATCAGTGGGGAGTTCTCCCGCATCTGTAGTCAGTACAATGCCGTCTGCTGCCTTTTCCAGCGTCAGTTCATCCCAGAGGTCTATGGCCTGCATAACCATTTTCACCTGATGATAGCCGTTCGGCAGTTTTTTGATTACATCCAGGCCAAGATTAATCTTGGCGTAAGCTTTTACAATATATTGATTCATGAAGTCCTCCGGGACAGTTGTGATTGCACTTAATTATATACAAAATTATATACAATCCTGGAGAGTTCGTCAACAAGGCGGCGAATATGAATTCAAAATGTCCATGATACAGGTTTTGTATATGTTGCCGTTTAATACATCTCCGTTGGGGCAAAAAGAAATTGCCCTGATGTCCCGTGGATTTTCTTCATATGGATCTGCGTATTCGGTACTGTCATCAAAATACTCGCTCAGATACTCTCTGGCATTTCCGGCGGGGAAAATAACGTTTCCGTCTGCTGCGGTTATTCCAAGCTGTACAAAGTCACGGAGCAGTTCTCTCGTCCTTACGTTATATGGATTATTATCGGATTTGCTCACCAGCCATGCCGGATTAATGCGAATCGGAATTCCTTCCTTCATGACACATTCCGCAAAATACTTTACGGGTTCAAGGGGTATCGTCTCCTGATGAAATGCGTCTACCGAAAGCAGGATACTGTTTAATCCGCTCTGTGCCAGCATACCCGCGACTTCCGGAATCTGCGCCCTGTCCCTGGTGAAAAAACCGTTGGTGATCATATCTCTGTGAGGAATGCCGGCTTCTCTGGCAGCGGCATGAATCCTGCAGGCATCTTCCGGATATAACAGCGGTTCTCCGCCGAAGGTCATTAAAGACTGTATATTGTAATGCTGACATATATCCAGTACCGCCTTTGCGGCATGTTCCCCGTCAATATGTTCGCCGGTGAGAGTATGTTTACCTTCGGAACAATGCTTACAGCGGCCTGTACATGCCATTGTCATTACAAATTCAATCCGATTCAGATTTTTTAAATATTCATTCATAGGAACTGCCTTTCCGTACCTGAAAAACCGGCCCCGCAAAGGGCCGGATGATATATTTACTTTATAGGTTTTGCGCCTGCTTTTTCCTGGGCGGCTTCCATGAGCCGCTTGAAACGGCCCTTCTTTTTGACGGGCTGCGCTTCCGGCCTCCCGTGAAGTCCCTTTACACCGATGACATAAATACCGCTGACAACAGCTTTTACCTCTTTCTTTACGGGGACGGAGTCAAAAATCTTTTCATCACAGATCATGGATAGGATCTGTGGTCCTACCTTTGCCTTGATGATGGGAAGTTTGGAACCCCGCATGGCCTTCGGTGTCTGGTCAATAACCACTTGGGGCAGTCCCGAATCCCGAAGCTTCATTCTTTTTTTATCAATGATCAGCATGGAGACGGTCTGTTTATTCGCCTCCAGCATTTCCTGTTGTTCCGCCTGCTTCTTCTGCATCTTTTTCCCCAGGAAATACAAGGCGGTGATAATTGCGATGAGTACTACCGCAATCACGATCAATACGATTACCCATGTCTTCATATCTTGAAAAGCCTCCTGCAACGTTATAAGTATTTATATTTTAGCACAAGAGGCGGATGATAAGCAACAGAAATTAAATTTTGGATTTATTGCGGAAACTCATATTTTATAAATTTTTGGTATCTGCGGAATAATAACCGCAAACCGATCCGGGTGGAAGGACATGGATAAATTATGGGTAACCTGAACACTGTGTGGGAAATTACATCTTTCGGGCCGGGCGGCCTGTTTTTCTGCAACCTGCTTTTTGCTGCGGCTATTGTTTTCTTTGAGCGGCGGGAGCCCAGGAGCGTGTGGGCATGGCTGCTTCTGCTGTTCTTTTTGCCGGGCGTCGGCTTCATATTTTATTTGTTTCTCGGGGCGGACCTGCACAAGCGAAAAATGTTCCGGGAAAAGGAGCTGGAGGAGGATATACGAGCCATTATCAGAGACCAGAAGATCATGCTGAAAAAAGACTCCGGCTATACCGACCTTATCATGTACAATATGGAAACAGCGGACGCTATCCTGCTGGAGGATAATGATATTGATATTTTCACGGAGGGAAACGAGAAGTTTGATGCCCTGATTGCCGATATGGAGAAGGCGGAGCGTTTTATTCATCTCCAGTACTATATCATTCGCAATGACGTGTTGTTTCAGCGGATTGCGGAGGTGCTGAAACGGAAGGCGGCGGAGGGCGTAACGGTGCGCGTGCTGTTTGACGGTATGGGCTGCCGCGGCACAAGGCGCAGCTGCTGGAAACAGCTGGAGGCAGCAGGGGTCCATACCGCGGAATTCTTCCCTGCCATACTGGGAAGACTGCAGCTGCGTATCAATTACAGAAATCACCGCAAAATTGCAATCATTGACAACAAGACAGCCTATGTGGGCGGTTTCAATATCGGCAGGGAATACATCGGACTGGATGAAAAATTCGGCTATTGGCGGGACACGCATCTGCGCGTCAGGGGATCCGGCGTCATGGGACTGCAGCTGCGATTTATTCTGGATTGGGATTATGCAGCCCGGGAGCATCTGGTTCAGGAGGAAGAATGGTTCCCGGGGCCGCCGATGGGAGAGAGGGACCACTGTGATGTACAGATCATCAGCAGCGGGCCGGACAATTCATTGCAGCAGATCAGGGATAACTACATCAGGCTGATCACCAAGGCAAAAAAGCGGATTTGTATTCAGACCCCTTATTTTATTCCGGATGAGGCGGTGCTGACTGCGCTGCTCATAGCAGTGCGGTCCGGCATTGAAGTCAATCTTATGATACCGTGCAAGCCGGACCATCCCTTTGTGTACTGGGCAACCTACTCCTACATGGGACAGCTTCTGAACGCGGGGGCGAATTGTTACATTTACGAAAACGGGTTTCTGCACAGCAAGGGAATCGTTCTGGACGGCGAGGTATTCTGCTACGGCACTGCCAACATGGACATCCGAAGCTTTGCGTTGAATTTTGAGGTGAATGCAGTGGTGTACAGCGCGGAAAAGGCCGGGGAGATGGAGCGGCTGTTCCGGGAAGATCTGAAGCACTGCACTCAGGTCACAAAGGATTTTTATGCCGCCAGAAGACTGAAAATCCGCCTTAAGGAGCAGATATGCAGACTTATGTCTCCATTGTTGTAATTGCAAAAAGTGCGGGAACATGGTATTATGATAACCTGAATATTTTTATTTCCGCGAGCAATGAGCCGAGTCAGCCTGCTGACTTTGGGCCGTGCTTGCAGTGGGGTGTTGACTTTAAGAAAAGAGAGTGAGGAGATTATGAAAAAGAGATTTGCGGGAATGATCGCTGCGCTGGCGGCAGTAGTTCTGATGGCAGGCTGTGGTAATGACAATGACCCAAGCAAGCCGCTGAACCAGATGAAGGTGGATAAATATGTGACACTGGGGGATTACAGCAGCTTTGAAGTCACTGTGGATGTGATCGGGGTGGATGAGGAAGATCTGAAAGTGGTGATGAGCAACACCTATATCAATTATGTTACGCCGGAGCACGGTGGTATTACAGACCGGGCGGTGGCAACAGGAGATACGGTTTTTATCGATTATGAAGGAAAAAAAGACGGTGTTGCCTTTGCGGGGGGAACGGCTCAGAACGCAACCCTTACCATCGGCAGCGGACAGTTTATTGACGGTTTTGAGGATGGACTTGTGGGCGTCATGCCGGGCGAGACCGTGGATCTGAATCTGAGTTTCCCTGAAAACTACGGCAATACGGAGCTGGCCGGTGCACCGGTAGTGTTCACGGTCACCGTAAGGTGTATTCGGCCTGTGTGGATGGAAGAGGCGGATATGGAGGACGCAGTGGTGGAAACTATGCCCTTCAATGGCGTGGACACCGTGGCAGAGTTTCACCAGTATGCCTATGATTATCTGTATTCCGAGTATGAATACGACGTGCAGAGCGGCATTATAGATATTCTGATGGAGAGATGCGAGTTCAGGGAGCTGCCGGAGGAGAAGCTGGAGTCATACCGAAAGATGTGGTCTCAGGTCCTTGAGATGTACGCTTACAGCTATCAGCTGACTTTGGAACAGTATGCGGCATATTTCTACGGAACCAACAGTCAGAGTGTGGTCAACCAGTATGCTGAGGAATACCTGAAACAGGATCTGATGCTGCAGGCCATTGCCAACAGAGAAGGTCTGAAGATCAGTGATGAGGAACTGGAGACCAGGCTTCAGGAGGACGCTGAAGCGGAAGGATATGCCTCGGTGGAGGAGTATGTGGGCAATGGCGACAGGGAAGACTATCGCAATGATTACATGAACGAAAAAGTTTTGGAGTATCTGATGGAAAAGACGGTTATCAACGAGGCGAAACAGTGATTATTTGATGAGAACAGGAACCGGAATAGAAATAAGAATAGCAAGAATAAAGGAGGATGAGTCAGGATCATGGATTTAACAGACATCAGGGAGCTTTACCGCAACCGGGAAAATTATATCGGCAGGGAGGTCACCGTGGGCGGCTGGGTCCGCAGCAACAGAGATTCCAAGAATTTCGGATTTCTGGTTATCAACGACGGAACCTTTTTTGAACCGCTACAGGTAGTATATGGAGAAAAGCTTTCCAATTTTCAGGAGCTTTGCAAGATGAACGTGGGTGCCGCGCTGGTGATTACCGGTACTATCGTGGCGACTCCGGACGCAAAGCAGCCCTTTGAGATGCAGGCGGCTGAGGTTTTGGTGGAGGGTCCTTCCACTGCGGACTATCCCCTGCAGAAGAAGCGCCATACCTTTGAGTATCTGCGCACTATCTCTCATCTGCGCCCCAGGACGAACACTTTTCAGGCGGTGTTTCGGGTGCGTTCTTTGATTGCATATGCAATCCACAGCTTTTTCATGGAGAGGAACTTTGTTTATGTGCACACGCCTCTGATCACGGGGAGCGATTGTGAGGGCGCAGGCGAGATGTTCCAGGTGACTACCCTGGATCTGGAGAACGTGCCGAAAACCGATGATGGCAGGGTGGATTTCAGCCAGGACTTCTTCGGAAAGGCCACCAACCTTACCGTCAGCGGGCAGTTGAATGTGGAGACCTATGCCTTTGCGTTTAAGAATGTATATACTTTCGGTCCCACCTTCCGGGCTGAAAATTCCAACACTACCCGTCACGCGGCGGAGTTCTGGATGATCGAGCCGGAGATGGCGTTTGCTGACCTGAAGGATGATATGCTGCTGGCGGAGAGTATGCTGAAGTACATTATCCGTTATGTGCTGGAGAACGCGCCGGAGGAGATGGCGTTCTTTAATCAGTTTGTAGATAAGGGGCTGATTGATCGGCTGGAGCATGTGGCAAACTCCGATTTCGGGCATGTGACCTACACCGAGGCCATCGAGATCCTGGAGAAACACAACGATGCTTTTGACTATAAGGTATTCTGGGGCTGCGATCTGCAGACTGAGCATGAGCGTTATCTCACGGAGGAGGTGTTTAAGCGCCCCGTGTTTGTGACGGATTATCCCAAGGAGATAAAGGCGTTTTATATGAAGCTGAATGAGGATGGCAAAACCGTTGCGGCTATGGATTGTCTGGTGCCGGGAATCGGTGAGATCATCGGCGGCAGCCAGAGGGAGGATAAGCTGGAGGTTCTGGAGCAGAGAATGGAGGAACTGGGCCTGAATAAGGAAGACTATGGCTTCTACCTTGACTTGCGCAGATATGGCTCCGTGCGCCATGCAGGCTTCGGACTGGGCTTTGAGAGGTGCGTCATGTACCTTACCGGAATGGGCAACATCCGCGATGTAGTGCCTTTCCCCAGAACGGTTAATAACTGCGAGTTGTAGAGTCCGGCTCAATAACGGAAAAAATCTTAATAATTTTACAGGTGAAAAGCATACTGAAATGTGGTATGCTTTTTGCATGAGAAAATACATCGGACAAAACATTGCAAAATACATAAGCTGTATGTTGGTTATCGGTTTGACTGCCGGAGCGGTCTGTTATGTTTCCAACGAGTCTATGGTGGCGGAAGCTACCTCTATCGGGGAGGTTGAGGAGAATATCCGTCAGCATCAGGCGGATATTCAGGCTCTCATTAACCAGATTGAAAGCCTTGAGGATGAGCAGGACCTGATTGATGAGCAGATTTCCGATCTGAATGGGGAAATAATTAATACCATGGCCAGCATCGGGGTGCTGACGGATCGGATTGAGGAGAAGGAATTACAGCTTGCCGAGAAGGGAAGCCAGATCGTGGACAAGCAGATACAGATAGAAGCCACGGA
The DNA here is from genome assembly GCA_029050705.1 of Acetatifactor sp. Classification (GTDB taxonomy): domain Bacteria; phylum Bacillota; class Clostridia; order Lachnospirales; family Lachnospiraceae; genus Acetatifactor. Next base: position 875 of record JAIDME010000415.1, on the reverse strand, counting down.
GACGGAATACTATGCGGCCGTAGAGCGGGAAGAAACCCAGAGGCAGAATATGATAGACTGTACCCGCATGGTATATGAGAACCAGGAAGAGTCATATCTGACTTCTATTCTGGAGGGCAGGGGAATTTCCGACATTTTGAACCAGATGGATTACATTGAGAAGGTATATGAGTACAGCATGGGCAGGCTGGAAGCATATATGGAGGCAAAGGAACTGGTGCATGACCTCTGGGATCAGCTGGAACTGGAGAAGGCCGAACTGGAGGAACAGCGTGACGGCCTGGAGCAGGACAAGCTGGCGCTGATGGCGGACAAGGATGAACTGCAGGATTTAAAGGATGACCTGGATGTGAAGCTGGCGAGAAAGAAGCAGGAATCCGCTAATTATGAGGCGGAGATTGAGAAGGCTCAGAGAGAGGCAGCGGTGGCAAAAAAGTTGCTTCAGCAGGACCAGCAGAAGCTGAAACAGCTGCAGGCGGCGCAGAATGCGGCCAATAAGACGATTGCCACCACCAATTACACAGCCCTCATTGACAGTGCTTCGGGAAGCGACCTGGGCAAGAAGATTGCAAAGTTTGCCTGTCAGTATGTGGGAAATCCCTATGTGTCGGGGGGAACCAGTCTGACAAACGGCGCGGATTGCTCCGGATTTACTTACAGAGTTTATCAGGAATTCGGATATAGTATACCCAGGACCTCCTATCAACAGAGGAGCGCCGGGACGGGAGTGTCCTATGAAAACGCCCAGCCGGGCGACTTGATCTGCTATGATGGGCATGTGGCAATGTACATCGGCAGCGGCATGATCGTACATGCCAGCAGTGCAAAGACCGGAATCAAGGTCAGCCGGGCGCAGTACCGGACCATACTGGCGG
>JAIDME010000414.1 GCA_029050705.1 Acetatifactor sp. | reverse complement strand
GCACGGAAGTGACCCTGCCGGAGGAGGCGGAGGGAAAGCGCATTATGCTTCATATCGGTGCAGGCCCGGAAATGCTGGTGTTTGTGAACGGGCGGGAGTCGGGCTCGATTGATAAGCAGCACACTCTGGTAGAACTGACGGACAGAGCCGTTTCAGGACAGCACTTTGAGATTTATGCGGAGGTTTACGCGGGACACGGAATCAGGGCGGAGAGCGGCGGTATTTTCAGCAGGGATTCCATACCTGTGCCGGAGCCGCCGAAGCATCAGTGCGTGGTGGGCAGCAGTCATTTCGGAATCTGGAATGAGGAGATGTTCCGCATCTATGCGGATTATCATACTCTGTATGAACTTTGGAAGGCAATGCCGGACAGCGATCTGCGCACTATTAAGACAGGGGAGGCGCTGCAGCGGTTTACCTGTGTTGCTGACTTTGAGGCGGAGGAGCCTCTGCGGATTGAAAGCATCCGGAGGGCGGGGGAGATTCTGCGCCCGCTGCTGGAGAAGCATAACAGCGATACCGTACCGGAGTATACTATATTCGGTCAGTCTCATATTGATCTGGCATGGCTCTGGACCCATGAGGAGACAAAGCGCAAATCTGCCAGGACCTATTCCAACCAGATAAAGCTGATGGAGCGGTATCCGGACTACAAGTTCCTGCTCTGTTCGCCTACGGTTCTGGAAAATCTAAAGGAGTACTATCCCAATCTGTTCGCCCGGGTGAAGGAGCTGGCAAGGGAAGGCCGGTTCCTGCCGGAAGGTGCATTATACGTGGAAAGCGACACCAACATGGCGGGCGGAGAGGGCCTGATACGGCAGTTTGTCCTGGGGAAAAGGTGGTTTAAAGAGGAGTTCGGCGCAGACAGCAGGGTGGCATGGCTGCCGGATACCTTCGGTTTTACCGGCGCACTGCCCCAGATCATGGCCGGCTGCCGGGTGCCTTATTTTGCTACCCAGAAGCTGCTGCGCAGCGACCCGGAGTGCGAGCCCTTTCCCTACAATGTTTTCTGGTGGGAGGGGATTGACGGAACCAGGGTTTTATCCCACATTTATAAAAAGAATAACGTAGTATTTAATTCAGGGGAACTCCGCAGGCGCTGGGAGAATGACAGGAACCAGCGGCAGGAGATTGATACCTTTCTCTTTCCCTTCGGCTATGGCGACGGCGGCGGCGGCCCTACGGAAATCATGGTGGAAACTGCGGAACGCGGCCGTGATCTGGAAGGTGCGCCCC
>JAIDME010000413.1 GCA_029050705.1 Acetatifactor sp. | reverse complement strand
CTGTTCATACTGTTTTATAAGTTCAGGCAGCTCTTCCACAGAAGCTGCCTGAAACTGTTCTTTTATCTCACCGATACTCAGCATATCACATACCTCCGGTTTCTTACTGATGTTTTAAGATTCCGAATCTTTCAAAAGGCCAAATGCGCATCCAGGCCCTGCCTATAATATCTTCTCTCTTGATATTTCCTACGACTTCCCTCCTGCTGTCACTGCTGTTATTCCGGTTGTCACCCAGGACAAAATATTCATCCTCTCCCAGCACGATCGGTTCCCACGCCCGCCCGATATGTTCCGGCTTGATCACCTCTCTGCCGTACCCCTCCTTAAGCAGTTCTCCGTTAATGTAAATATTCCCCTGCTCATCAATCTGAACCGTCTCTCCCGGCAGACCGATGATCCTCTTTATGTAAAAAGTCTTCGGTTTATATTTAAAGGGAAACACAATAATGTCAAAGCGCTCCGGATCCCGAAAACGGTAAGAGATTTTGTCCACTATCAGATTGTCGCCATCATAGAGCGTGGGCTCCATAGACCCTCCATCCACTTCTGTACGCTGCCCCACAAACTGAATGACAATCCAGGTAAGGCAAAGCACTGCCAAAAGATAGAGCAGTGTACTTATCATTTCTTTCATGACTTTATTCATCGTCAGTTCTCCCGTCTCCAGGACGCTCCAGAGTCATACGTCCCAGACGTCCGCTTCTGAAATCGTCCAACAATATATCTGCCGCTTTTTTCAGGTCGAGATTTTCTCCTCTTATATAACATCCCCTGCTGCGTGCAATCTCTTCCAGCGTTTCCGCAAGATTCTCCTGCCACTGTATCCCATACCGCTCGCAGACTGTCCCCGGATACAATTCCTTCAGACAGCCCAGCAGATCACAGGCCAGTTCTTCCCTGATGATGACCTCATCATTCATGGAACCGATAAACGCAAGCCGCATTCCCACTTCTCTGTCTTCAAACTTAGGCCACAGAACCCCGGGCGTATCCAAAAGCTCCAGGCTTTTATTCAGGCGTATCCACTGCTTTCCCTTTGTGACTCCTGGCTTGTTTCCCGTCCTGACACACGCCTTGCCCGCAAAAGAATTGATAAAGGTTGATTTCCCCACATTGGGAATACCCACCACCATGGCTCTCACGGGCCGGTTCACGATACCCCTCTTTTTGTCTCTCTCCAGCTTTTCCCTGCATGCCTCCTGAACCAGGCTGTTTATTCCTTTCACGCCCGCGCCGCTTCTGGAGTTTATCTCCAGCGCATAGGCTCCCTGCTTTTTAAAATAAGCCATCCACTGTTCATTGCACCCGGGGTCCGCCAGGTCTGCCTTATTCAGCAGCACCACACGTGACTTATTTTTCCCCAGCGCATCAATATCCGGATTGCGGCTGCTCATGGGAATCCTGGCATCCACAAGCTCAATCATCAAATCTATCAGCTTTATATTCTCCTGCATCATACGCATTGCCTTTGTCATATGACCGGGATACCATTGATAATTCATCCTTTATTTCACAAAGCCCATGCCCTTCTCTGCACATTTAGCACGGAACCAAGCCTTTCCTATAATGTCCTCTTCCTTTACCGGGCCGATGTTGGCAGACCGGCTGTCCTCACTGTTGCCGGGATTGTCACCGATACAGAAGAACTCCCCGCTCTCCAGCGTCAGATCATTTCCGGCTATACCAGGGTCAAAAATATAATCCGTCACCCACTCGCTTTCTACTCCGTTTACATAGAGTACTCCATCCTTCACCACCAGATGATCTCCGGGCGTAGCCACCACACGCTTTACATAATAATGGGCATTCTCGTTGCCGTTTGGGAGAAATATCACCACATCCCCCTTCTTCGGAGAAAAAAGCACATACAAAAAACGGTTTACAAATATCTGCTGTCCGTTGTACAGCGTGGGCTCCATGGACACACCGACCACGTTTGTAGTCATTCCAAAGAAAAATACAAGCACCGT
>JAIDME010000412.1 GCA_029050705.1 Acetatifactor sp. | reverse complement strand
CCTGATCCACTGCATTCAGGATATCGGCAGTGCTGGGATTCATGGTCTGCCCGCCTTCGATGATATAGTCCACGCCAAGGCTTCTGAAAATCTCCCCCAAACCCTCTCCGGCGGAAACGGCAATGAAACCATAATCTTTGGGGGGGTCTGTGGTCTTTGGCTTCTCTGTTTGTTCCTCCTGCGACATTTTGAACAGTTTTTCCTGATGTTCAAGACGCATATTATCAATCTTTAAATTGGAAAGCGCACCATACTTCAATGCCTTCTGTATCGCCAGGCCGGGGTCATTGGTATGTACATGCACCTTGACAACATCGTCATCCGTAACACATACAATAGAATCCCCGATAGATTCAAGATACGCCTTGAAATCCAACTCTGCTTTGATATTAAAGGTCTTGTTCAGCATGATGATAAACTCGGTGCAGTAGCCAAATTTAATATCCGCTTCCGGCTGTGTATCCGAAGATGCCCCTCGTCCGGCTGTACCCTCATCGGTCGCCGCCGCTGAGACAGTCAGATCAATCTCCTTACCCAGGTATGCATCAAAAGCACCGGAAAGCACCTCCACCAGGCCCTGCCCGCCGGAATCCACAACCCCTGCCTGCTTCAGTACGGGAAGCATCTCAGGAGTCTGGCTCAGCACATACTTCGCATGCTCAATCACCGTACCAATAAAGGCTTCCATATCTTCACAGCCATCGGCCACCAGTTCCTTTGCCTTGTCAGCAACGCCTCTGGCAACGGTGAGAATCGTACCCTCCTTTGGCTTCATAACCGCTTTATAAGCGGTCTCCACCGCCTTGTCAAATCCTTCGGCAAGTACGGGAATCGTCATCACATTCTCTGTTTTGATTCTTTTCGTAAATCCGCGGAACAGCTGTGAAAGAATGACTCCGGAATTTCCTCTTGCCCCGCGCAGAGAACCGCTGGAAATTGCCTTACAGAGAGCCTCCATATTCACAGAACTGCCAAGGGCAGAAACCTCCCTGGCCGCAGACATGATCGTCATTGTCATATTTGTTCCGGTATCGCCGTCCGGAACGGGAAACACGTTCAGTTCATTTATCCATTCCTTTTTAGCTTCCAAGCTTTTTGCAGCAGCCAAGAACATTTTTGAAAACATCTCAGCGTCAATTTGCTGTAAACTCACAGTAAAGCCCTCCTTAATCAATCACTCTGACACCGTCAACATAGATGTTGATCTTTTCGATTTCAATGCCGGTAAATTCCTCAACCTTGTATTTTACGCTGTCAATCAGGTTGTCAGCAACGGCAAGTATACTTACACCGTAGGAAACAATAACATGAAAATCAAGGGTCAGCTTATTATTGTTCAATGAGACGCTGATACCTCTGGTCAGACTGTCCATCTTCAGAAGCCGGACAAGCCCATCCCTCATACTGACGCCTGCCATGCCTACAATGCCGAAGCATTCTACTGCAACACTGCCTGCATACTGGGCAATTACTTCATTGTCGATGACAATATTACCCATATGAGTATTCAAAGAAGAACCTTTCATACTAATAACCTTTCCTTTCCGAGTAATAATTTAAACTACAAACCGCACACGGACATATATTTTATTTTAACAGCTTTCCCTAAAAAAGGAAACATTAAAAGCAAAAAAAATAAAAAAGTATTTTTTTGCTTGCTTTTCTTGTGTATTTCTGTTAATATATCAATGTTGTGAATTCCGTTGTGAATTTAATTTATGTTGAGGAGGTGTCAAAATGGCTAAGTGTGATATTTGTGGAAAAGGCGTTCATTTCGGTAACAATGTGAGCCATTCTCATAGAAGAAGCAATGCAATCTGGAAGTCAAACGTAAAGAATGTAAAATGCAAGGTGAATGGCGGAGCTAAGAGAATGCATGTGTGCACCAGCTGCCTGAAGTCCGGCAGAGTGGAAAGAGCTTAATGTAAAAGGAAATTAAATTATAAATGCCGGGCCAACATATTGGTCCGGCATTTTGCTTGTGATTTTCAGTTCTCTTCTTTTCTTCTGACATATTCTTTGTTAATCATCTGGACTAGCGCCGCATCTCCAAACAAATTGTCCGGATGAAAAATCTTTACCAAATCCCGATGTCTCTTCCGAAGTGCCAGAGGATTGTTGATACCGGCGAACAACCGTTTCACCGTTTCCTCCAGAAGCGGTTCTTCATCGGCAT
>JAIDME010000411.1 GCA_029050705.1 Acetatifactor sp. | reverse complement strand
CCCTACCTCCGAATATTGTATATGTTATAAATTATTTAGTAAGTTCAACTCAATTTCAATTTAATATTAAGCATTTTTGCATGATTTATTGACTTAATTTACTTAATTATTTATAGTGGAATAAAGACGATATGATATTGGGAGGAGACTTTAAGACATGGCTATCACCGCAAAGGAACTGGCCGGCATTCTCGGGCTCTCAGAGGCCGCTGTTTCCATGGCACTGAACCACAAACCAGGGGTCAGCACCGCTACAAGGAAGCGGGTTGTGGAGGAAGCAAAGGCCAGAGGCTACGACTTCACTAAAATACGGGAGCTTGCCGCGGAAAACCAGTCCAACGGCATCATTAATTTTATCATATACAAGCGTCATGGCGCGGTGGTGACAGACACCCCCTTCTTTTCCCAGCTTTCAGAGGGAATTGACCGGGGCTGTAAACATAAACACTATCTTTTAAATATTTATTATTTATACGAAAAGGCAGATAAAAATGTAGAAACACAGCTGCAGGAACTTTTGCATTTGAATTGCAGGGGAATTATTTTATTAGGAACAGAAATGTGTGAGATTGATTATGCTCCTTTTGCGAAGCTGTCCGTACCTGTGGTACTGCTGGACAACAGCTTTGACAAAAAGGTAACTGACTGTGTCCTGATCAATAATGTACAGGGGGCTTATCAGGCAACTGACTACCTGATCCGGAAATGCAAGGCACAGCCGGGCTACCTTCATTCCTCCTACCCCATTCATAACTTTGAGGAGCGTGCTGACGGATTTTACAAGGCGGTACGGGAAAACGGCATGTCCACCTCAAAGTCTATCGTCCACCGCCTGTCGCCTTCCATGGAGGGCGCCTGGGCAGATATGCGTGAGCTGCTTGATGCCGGAGAAGAGACTGCACGATGCTATTTTGCTGACAATGACCTTATTGCCTGCGGCGCCATGAAGGCTTTTCAGGAAAAAGGCTTCCGCATTCCCCAGGATATTGCTGTCATCGGCTTTGATGATATGCCCATGTGTACCTACATGGATCCTCCTCTCACCACGGTCAATGTACCAAAGCAGTATATGGGCGAAATGGCAGTCTGTCGCCTCCATGAACTTCTGACGACAAACCGGGCTTTCCCCGTCAAGCTGGAAATTGCTGCAGAACTGGTGAAGCGGAAGAGCGTATAATCACACTTACTGCCGGAACGGGCAGCCGGAAATAAAAACCCCGGAAATATCACATTTCCGGGGTTTTTCTGTCTTCTGCCGTTTTCGGCTTGTATTATCTCTAAGAGAAACGTCCTTATCTCTTGGAGAACTGAGGCGCACGTCTTGCAGCCTTCAGGCCGTACTTCTTTCTTTCCTTCATGCGGGAGTCTCTGGTGAGGAATCCGGCCTTCTTCAGTGCAGGTCTGTAATCTGCATCCACCTGGAGAAGCGCCCTTGCAATACCGTGCCTGATCGCACCTGCCTGACCGGTGTATCCGCCGCCCTTAACATTTACAAGAACATCATACTTTTCAACTGTCTCGGTCAGAGCCAGGGGCTGACGCACGATAACCTTCAGGGTTTCCATTCCGAAGTAATCATCCATGCTTCTCTTATTGATGGTAACTTCGCCCTTACCGGGTACTAAATATACTCTTGCAATCGATTTTTTTCTTCTACCTGTACCGTAGTACTTTTCAGTCTTAGCCATTGATTATTCTCCTCCTATCCTTTAGAATGCCAGTACTTCCGGCTTCTGAGCCTCATGCTTGTGCTCAGGTCCGGCATAAACATAGAGCTTGGTGTACATCTGTCTTCCTAAAGGTCCCTTGGGAAGCATTCCCTTCACTGCAAGTTCAACCACTTCCTCCGGCTTCTTGCTTAATTTCTCTCTCAGAGTCGTCTCCTTCAAGCCGCCGATATAACCGGAATAATGCTTATATATCTTCTGATCCAGCTTCTTACCGGTCACCTTGACCTTCTCCGCATTGACAACGATCACATAATCACCGGTGTCCAGGTGAGGAGTAAAGATAGGCTTATGCTTTCCTCTCAAAACCTTGGCAACCTCAGAAGCAAGGCGGCCAAGAGTCATATCTGTAGCGTCTACTACATACCATTTTCTGTCGATGGCAGCAGAACTAGCCGTAAATGTTTTCATGATATTCCCTCCGTATTACTTTTTCTTCGACTTTGTACCGAACCAGTTTCAGCAGCTTCGGATTTTGTTTTCGGATTGCTTTCTATTTATCAGCGCATCACCGGGGCTTTGGTATCAGCGCATAGAAACACTGTCGCACATTCATAGATTATATTATACCGGCTTCCCTCTGTCAAGTTTATTTTAAAAAAATCGGATTTTCTCCTAAGAGAACATTCCGGTTCCAAGCATCAGCGTCAATACAAGAACAAACACCCCAATAACTCCGAACCTCAGAAGTATAGAGTCATATGACTTTTTATCTTCCATACAGGTCACCTTTTTTGTCTGAGGGTCTATAAGAATATGCACCCTTTTGCCTCTGGTGTGGCACTGATAACCCAATACACCGGCCTTACTGTAAAACTCTCTTTTTTCGCCTTCCCATTTATACTCATAAACCGGGTAAAATAAATCAAAACCGTCTTCATCAAGCTCTTTGCCTACGTTATATTCCACCAGCCAGCCGATGGCCTTATGCATGCCCCGTACACTTCTCCAGCGCTTAACTTTCTTACATATACCTAAAATTCCTACCGCTATAAACAAAATGCTGACAATCCCCAAAAAAATCAAACCTGTTCCCGGCATTTTCCTGTCTCCTTTTTACAAAAATTCATATCTCATCAGTGTCAGCCCGTTGGCCGGTGCGGTAGGGCCGGCTGCAGAGCGATCTCCGGCCTCCAATACCTCTATCATGGACTCAGGCTCGCGCTTTCCCTGCCCCACCTCCAGCAGTGTCCCTACAATGATCCTTACCATATTGTAGAGGAAACCGCTGCCGCAGATTCTGATTACCACATCCGCCCCCTGCTCCTCCACAAGCGCCAGATATATGGTTCTCACGGTGTTGGCTCTCATGCCGTCCACTACCTGCGCCCCCATCTGGCAGAAGCTCCTGAAGTCATGCTTCCCCTCCAGGTAAGCCGCCGCCTCCCGCATCTTATCCACATTCAGTGCATGATACGTGAAATGAGAATACAGCCGCTTAACCGGCATTGGGAACTCCCCCCTGTAAATCCGGTACTCATAAGTCTTCCTGCTCTCGCAGCGCCTGGGATGCCAGTCTGCCGGAACCTCCTCTGATTTTTGGATACGGATGTCCTCCGGCAGTCTCTGGTTCAGGGCATAAGATATTTTAGAAGTTTTCATGGGGCTCTCTGTGTCGAAAACGGCTACATTCCCCATAGCATGAACCCCCGCGTCCGTTCGGCTCGCCCCGATCACCTCTATTCTCTCTTCAAACAGATCGGACAGAGCCCTGTTCAGTTCAGCTTCAATTGTATTTCCGTTATCCTGAATCTGCCAGCCGTGATAATTGGTTCCATCATAGGCCACGATCAAACGTACTCGCTTCATATTTCCTCCCATCTGTATTTTTACAAAATCTATCATCTGTCTCCATGAAATCTCAGCCTGCCACCGGCAGTTCCAGCCGCCCCAGCCATATACCGGCCACCAGGTATACCAGAATACACAGGTAGGCAATCCTGTCCCGACTCCGGTATATCAGAGGCTTCATCTTTGTCCTGCCGTCACCCCCCCGGTAACAGCGCGCCTCCATCGCCATAGCAAGGTCATTTGCCCGGCGGAAAGCCGAAATAAACAGAGGAACCATCAGCGGCACCAGTGCCTTTGCCCTCCTGATGAGATTTCCGCTCTCAAAGTCAGCGCCCCTGGCAATCTGGGCCTTCATGATCTTATCCGTCTCCTCCATCAATATGGGGATAAACCGCAGCGCAATTGACATCATCATAGCCACCTCATGAACCGGCACGCGAAAAAGTTTCAGCGGACGCAGCCCCTTCTCCATGCCGTCAGTCAGGTTGTTGGGCGTGGTTGTCAGAGTCATGACTGAAGAACCCACCACCAGCATTGCGAGCCGCACCGCCATGGTAACTGCCGTTCTCAACCCCTCCTTTGTGATTGTCAGCTTCCACACGGAAACCAAAGCCTCCCCCGGGGTCAGAAACAGGTTGAACACAACGGTAAGCAGCAACAGAAACAGAACCGCCCGCATTCCCTTCACCATAAAGCGAAAGGGCACATGGGACAGCCGGATTACCAGAAACAGAAAGGTGGCCGCAATCAGGTAGCCTAAAAAGTTCCTGAAAAAGAACAGAGAAATGATAAACAACAGAGTGCCCGCCAGCTTGACTCTCGGATCCAATCTGTGAATCACCGACTCCGTCTGATAATATTGTCCTAATGTAATATCCCGTAACATATATTTCTTCTCCTGTGAAGAATCCTCACTTCTTTGCCAGCGCCTTCACGACTGCCTCCGCCGCCTCTTCTACGGTGGTTGCGTCCGTATCCACGTCCAGTCCTCTTCTCCGCAGTTCATGCAGGATGTAAGTCACCTGGGGCGGCGCAAGCCCCACCTCCTCCAGCTCTGCACAGTGCCGGAAAACCTCTTTCGGCACATTATCATACATGATTCTGCCCTTGTTCATGACGATAATCCGATCCACATATTCAGCCACATCCTCCATACTGTGTGACACCAGTATGACGGTCATGCCCGTCCCGGTCTGAAGTTTTTTAATCTGATGCAGTATCTCCTCCCGCCCTCTGGGATCCAGCCCCGCCGTCGGTTCATCCAGCACCAGCACCTCCGGTTTCATGGCAAGTACACCTGCAATGGCCGCTCTCCTCTTTTGTCCGCCGGAAAGTTCAAAGGGCGACTGATAGAACAGCTCGTCAGGCAGCCCTACCTTCCGCAGGGCGTCATAAGCACGCAGCTCCACTTCCTTCTTATCCAGCCCCAGATTCTTCGGCCCGAAACATACATCTGTAAATACGTCTATCTCAAACAGCTGATGTTCCGGATACTGAAACACCAGACCCACCTTGCCCCGAAGCTTTTTTCTGTCATAGTCCCTGTCATAGATATCCTCTCCGTTAAAATAGATACTGCCGGAGGTGGCCTTCAGCAGCCCGTTTAAATGCTGTACCAGTGTAGACTTTCCGGAACCGGTATGGCCTATGATACCGATGAACTGCCCGTCCGGAATCTGCAGACAGATGTCATCCAGGGCTTTAACCGCCAAAGGCGTATCTGCACCATATATATAATTAACATGATCTATAATAATCGACATTGCACAATCTCCGTCTGTTAATTCCTGATCAGGTCAATGCAAGAGCAGCGCTTCCGCCAGTTCCTCCGCAGTCAGTATTCCGTCAGGCAGCATGATTCCCCGCTTTTGCAGTTCGTAAGCCAGAAGCGTCACCTGGGGCACATCCAGTCTTAAATCCTGCAAGCCCTCAACCTCGGAAAAAATCTCCCTGGGCGTTCCCTCCATGGCAATTCTGCCCTTGTCCATGACGAACACCTTATCCGCATAAATGATTTCTTCCATATAATGAGTGATCAGAACAACTGTTACGCCCTCCACGTCATTCAGCGCCCGCACCGCCCTGATAACCTCTTTCCGCCCTCTGGGATCCAGCATTGCCGTTGGCTCGTCCAGCACAATACATTTGGGGTGCATAGCAAGGACTCCCGCGATGGAAACCCTCTGCTTCTGCCCGCCGGAGAGCTTGTTGGGAGAATGCTTACGGAATTCATACATACCCACTGCCTTCAGACTCTCCTCCACCCGCTCCCAGATTTCCTTCGCAGGCACCCCCATATTCTCGGGACCGAACCCCACATCCTCCTCCACCACCTGGCCGATAATCTGATTGTCCGGATTCTGGAACACCATCCCGGCCGTCCGGCGAATGTCCCATACCTTTTCCTCATCGGCCGTATCCATACCGTCCACCCACACGGTTCCCTCTGTGGGGTACAGAATGGCATTGATATGCTTTGCAAGGGTTGATTTTCCGGAACCGTTGTGGCCCAGAATGGCGATAAACTCCCCTTGTTTTACATTCAGGCTCACCTTGTCCACCGCGGTGGTAATTCCTTCCACATTGCCTTCCTCATCGCGCCTGATATATTCAAATGTCACATCTTTCGCCCTGATGATTCCCATATATATCTCCATTCCTGCTCAACCCACAGATTTTCCATGCTAATCTATTATAGTAAAATATGTCAGGAATTACAAGTCTTTCCCGAAATGCCGCAGAGTTTACAAAGAATCGGTTCCATGGTACACTAATGTAAGAAAACCTTTAAGCGGTAGAATGAGGAGAAAAATGGATAAATACAAGATAATAAAAATGCTGGTGCTGCTTATTGCCATCACCATAATAGCGGGAGGGCTTTTGAGAATGCTTCAAAGAAATTCCATGAGCCTGGCCGATTACGAAAAACTGAATGACAGTTCCGGCTCTGCCGGGGCCCATAGTCAGGATGCAGACACAGATGATGACATAAATGACTCTGCTGCAGACAACTATGACGCCGAGGACAGCACGGATGCCCCTGTATCATCCGACCAGGCGCCCGATTCCGGCAGTTCCGGACAGGATCTCTCCTCTGAGGCAGAAGGTCTGCAGAATCCCTTGGAGACGGTTCCCCCTGCCTCCCTGCTCACCGGAGCATCCTTAAACGGCAGTACTCAAATAGATGAACGGATTACCTACGAGGAAGGCTTTTATTATGAACCTATATCCGATAACCTCCGGCGGTATGTGACAGGCATCTCCTATCCGAGCGTGCAGACACCGACGGATGACGGCTCCGATACGGGCACCGCCGGAGCGGATGCTGAAGCCGCTCCGAAAATCAGCCTGGACGAGCTGCGCTATGTACACATTCTGCATTATGATTTTGATGGCAGTCCTGCAGAGGGCGAATTGATTTGCAACGAATACATTGCCCAGGATCTGGTGGAAATTTTTTATCAGCTTTACTGCAATGAATACCGGTTGGAAAGGGTCCTGCTGATTGATGAATATGACGGAGATGACACCGCATCCATGGAAGACAACAATACCTCCTGCTTCAACTATCGGGTAGTGGCAGGCAGTTCCAGCCTGTCCAAGCATGCCTATGGGCTTGCTGTTGATGTCAATCCCCTTTACAATCCCTATATTACCTACGGTAAAGACGGAACCATGAACGTCTCTCCCTCCTCAGGCGAGAACTATGCGGACCGCACAGTAAACTTTCCCTACAAGATTGACGAGGAAGACCTCTGCTATAAGCTTTTTATCCAACACGGCTTCACCTGGGGCGGCAGCTGGAATCACTCTAAAGACTACCAGCATTTCCAGAAAACAAAGCCCTGAATTTTGCCTTTTCAATCCGGCTTTACTCAATCCAGCCTTACAACCTGATTTTTGCCAGCCGCCTTTGCCATATAAAGAGCCTTATCTACCCTGTTATAAAGTGTGTCTGCAGTTTCATCCTTTGCCTGCGTTACTCCAATGCTGACTGTCTGGCAGCCGGCAGTTTCATAGGATACTGAAGCAAACTCCATGCGGATCTTCTCTGCCAGCATTACCGCGTCATCCGCATTACTATCCGACAGCAATATCATAAATTCCTCGCCGCCCCAGCGTCCCAGAAAGCAGGAGTCTAATCCTGTCGTAGTATTCCTGAGGACGTCAGACAGGGCCTTGATAACGCAGTCACCCTCCTGGTGCCCATAGATATCATTTACCTTTTTAAAATTATCAATATCCAGCATAATTAAGGAAATACTGTTGCTTACTCCCTGATATGTACGTTTATCCAGAGCGCTGCGAATCCTTCTCTCAATCTCCGCACGGTTATAAAGCCTCGTCAATCCATCCGTGATAGAATTTAAAGCAAGCTTCTGATTCATTTCCTCTAATTCTGCGGTGGATGCCTCGATGAAGGAAACAAAACGTCTGATAATAGGTATCTTTTCGTCAGAGTCAATCTGTGCCTTGGCAAAATTCACTTTTTTGCCGGTCTTCGGCATATCTCCCTCTCGCATGGCAACAAGCACAAGGGTCACATTGAAATTGAGCATATCACCCTTTATGCGTATAAACTCGCCATGTGTATAAAAACCCGACGTAGGCGCGACACTGTTAAACAAAATCGTCTCGTCACTGATATGTTCATCTCCCCAAAACGCCTTTCTGGCGGCACAGGAAAAGGTCTGTATCACCTCCGGCCCAAAGTCCGCTATCTTCTGTCCATCCTCCCTGATGCTGGCGAGAATTGTTTCCGGATCGCCATAGGCCAGCCTGACAATCGCATTTTCCTGCATGTCAGAGGACATCACAAGAGAATCGTCATCATTGACTGCCAGAGGACAGCGCAGAATATCAACATCGCCATGTTCCAAAAAGAGCGGGAATTCCAGCGTATTGGAGAAAAATTTCTCATTTTTGTTGATATTCAAAAATCTCCGGTATACATCCAGGGCCGGTTTGCCGTCCAACTCATACAAGATCTCCCTGTCCGCCTTTGTAACCCTGAATTTTCTTTTTAAGGGCTTCCATCCCGAAATAAAGGTGCCGTATGTATGGAAATCGTTTCCGCCTAACAGCAGAAAAATGATACCATGCTCCAAAAAACCGTTTCCTTTGGAAAACACAAAAGCCCTCTCATCATCCATATCGGGATTAAATGCACCGCCGCCAAATACCTGAATATCCTCCCGTAAACGACTCATTTCATTACAGAACCCCATCATGGACATATCCATGATAGTGGCATGCATTTCTACTGACTGAACCCATGGATTTGCATCACAGCATTCTTGCAGTGCCGCCACATCCTGCGCCGCATTTTCCTCCGAAAAAGGAAGCTGCAGAATTTTTGCCTGAGTGGTCTCATACTCAAAAACAGTACAGGTTAAAATAATTTTGGTGTTCGACAATGCCCCATCTGTGATATTGGCGTTCGATGTACATCCCAAATACAGCGCATCCGGCATTTCATCATCCAGACAATCACAAATATGCCGGATATGCTCAAGCTCCATATCCTCCGAATATATTCTGAATATGGTAACATGACCGGAATGGGAAGTTCGCCACTCATTAATTTCCTTCAGCTTTTCAAGGAATCCTTTGTCATCTTTATAGAGAATTTGAAATTGTTTCATGCCCTTCTCCTATGTATTGTTTCATAATTTTCCATATAATATTATAATTGTTCTTTATTCGAAAAACAAGAAGAAAACCATCATGCTGTCTAAACAGCAAAAATAAAACTGCCGCTTCATGATTTTTAATCGTTGAAGCGACAGTCTCATTTTACTCACACTTATACCAGCTCCAAAACAACTTCCATAGCGGCATCACCCTTACGCTGACCGATCTTAACGATTCTGGTGTAGCCGCCCTTACGGTCTGCATACTTAGGTGCATACTCGTCAAACAGCTTTGCAACCAGGTCAACTTCCTTGGTGTTCCGCTTTCTTCCTGCCGCTTCCTTGGGAACAGATACAACAGGGTTAAGAACCTTCAGAATCTGACGGCGTACATGGACGCGGCTGGGCAAATCTTTCTTGATTTCCTTCTCCACGGTCTCATACTTAGTAACCTTCTTGCCGTCTACAACTTCCTTGACGCGCTTTCCGTCCTTGTCCTTTACTGGAACCTTAACGGATACCTTTACCATCTCGTAGTTGTCTTTTTCCTTCACTGCCAGGGCAACCAGACCCTCTGCAATCTTCTTGACCTCCTTAGCTCTTGCTTCGGTGGTAACAATCCTGCCATGGTACAGCAGCGCTGTAACCTGATTTCTCAATAATGCTTTTCTCTGGGAAGATGTTCTTCCGAGTTTTCTGTACTTTGCCATAATTAATTTTCCTTTCTCTTTTCATGGTACATCCGGCCACGCACTTTGGTCTTACTTACCGGATGTCTGGCTTTGCCATTTAGAGATAAACCGCAGACATACTCTTTGGATTTACTGTCCGCAGCATACCTTATTCTTCTGAAGGATTCAACTGGAGTCCCAGTTCCTTCAGTTTTGCCAATACCTCTTCCAGAGATTTCCGGCCCAGATTACGAACCTTCATCATATCCTCCGAGGTCTTGTTGCATAACTCTTCCACCGTGTTGATACCGGCCCTCTTCAGGCAGTTGTAGGAGCGGACAGAAAGTTCCAGTTCATCAATACTCATTTCAAGAACCTTCTCCTTCTCGTCATCTTCCTTCTCAACCATGACCTCCGCAGTCTTGGCATTCTCGGATAAGTCGATGAAAAGACTCAAATGCTCACTCAGAACCTTCGCTGCCAGGCTCACTGCCTCATCGGGCACCAGCGTGCCGTTGGTATACACATCCAGCGTCAGCTTGTCATAATCGGTAATCTGTCCCACACGGGTGTTTGCGACAGTCATGTTTACTCTCTCCACAGGAGTGTAGATAGAGTCAATCGCGATCACGCCTATAGGCAGATCCTCGTGTTTGTTTTTGTCGGCGCTCACATAGCCGCGCCCTCTGGTAATGGTCAATTCCATGTAAAGCTTGGTATCCTTACCGCTCAGAGTAGCAATTACCAGATCAGGGTTCAGAATCTCAATATCCTGATCTACCTGAATATCGGAAGCATGCACAACTCCTTCACCCTCAAACTCGATATAAGCAGTCTTGGCTTCATTAGTCTCACTGCTGTTCTTGATGGCAAGGCTCTTGATGTTCATAATGATTTCCGTCACGTCTTCCTTTACGCCGGGAATAGAACTGAACTCATGCAGAACGCCTTCAATCTTTATCTGACTTACTGCTGACCCGGGCAGAGAGGAAAGCATGATTCTTCTCAAAGAGTTGCCAAGGGTAATGCCATAGCCTCTCTCCAAAGGCTCAACAATGAATTTGCCGTACTTCTTATCTTCTGAAATCTCAGCAACCTCAATATTTGGTCTCTCAAAATCAAACACTACAAATACCCTCCTTTGGGATTGTTTGTGAGCAGGGCTTACTTGGAGTACAACTCGACAATAAGCATTTCATCTACAGGGACGTCGATCATTTCCCTGGTAGGAAGGTTTTTAATGGTTCCCTTAAAGCTCTCAAGGTCAACATCCATCCATTCGGGAACAAGTCTGCCTCCGGTCACTTCGGCAATATCCTTGTATCTCTGCATTGTCCTTGCGCTCTCTTTGATTTCAATAACATCACCGGCTTTCACCAGATAGGAAGGAATGTTCACTACCTTGCCGTTTACCAGAACATGCTTGTGACCTACAACCTGTCTTGCTTCTCTTCTGGTCCTTGCAAAACACATTCTGAAGATTACACTGTCAAGCCTGCGCTCCAGCATAACCATAAGATTCTCACCGGTCATTCCCTGCATTCTGTCTGCCTTTTCATAATAATTTCTGAAGGGCTTCTCCAGAACGCCGTAGATAAACTTTGCCTTCTGCTTCTCACGAAGCTGCATGCCGTACTCACTGACTTTCTTCCCTGCTCTTAAGTTCTGTCTGTTGGACTTCTTATCATATCCAAGATAGGAAGGCTCAAGACCGAGAGAACGACATCTCTTTAATACGGGGGTGCGATTTACTGCCATTTTAATATTTTCTCCTTTTCTTATCGTTTACAGTGCTGTCATAAGCACCTTCTTCCGACATATTTTCTTTGAAACACAGAGTTGTGTATTTATACAAGCTCAGATTTTCTTTTTGCCATGCGCGACATAGAATTTGTTAGTCTGCGCATGCAGACTTAGAAATTCTTCGCACATTAGACACGGCGTCTCTTGGGCGGACGGCAGCCGTTATGAGGAACGGGTGTCACATCACGGATACTGATCACCTCAAGACCGCATGCAGAGAGAGCTCTGATCGCAGCCTCACGCCCTGAACCGGGGCCCTTTACAAACACGTCTACGGATTTCAGTCCATGTACCAGAGCAGCCTTTGTAGCTGTCTCTGCCGCCATCTGTGCAGCATACGGAGTAGATTTCCTTGAACCTCTAAATCCCAGACCACCGGCACTTGCCCAGCTCAGCGCATTGCCTTCGCTGTCAGTCAGTGTAACAATCGTGTTGTTAAAAGAAGACTGAATATGTGCCTGTCCGCGTTCAACGTTTTTCTTAACGCGCTTCTTAGTTACTTTTTTTGCAACCTGTTTCGCCATTTTTAAACTAACCTACTTTCTCATTAAATTAACAGTTATGCTTTGTAATTACTTTTTCTTGTTTGCCACTGTACGCTTCGGTCCCTTGCGGGTTCTCGCATTGTTCTTGGTATTCTGACCGCGAACAGGCAGCCCCTTACGATGGCGGATGCCACGGTAGCAGCCAATCTCCTGAAGTCTCTTGATATTCAGAGCAATCTCACGTCTCAGATCACCCTCTACCATGACGTTCAGTTTCTCGATAACTTCGCTGATCTTCTTTACTTCGTCATCGGTCACATCCCTGACTCTGGTATCGGGATTTACGCCTGCTTCCGCCAAAATCTTGTTGGAAGTAGCCCTTCCGATTCCATAGACATAGGTCAGGCCGATTTCGATTCGTTTTTCTCTGGGTAAGTCTACACCTGCGATACGAGCCATTTACATTTCCTCCATTTTCTGTTACTAATTGATTGGGGCTTTCACCCAACCGGACGCACTCTCACTATCCGATCTTTCCAAAACATCTGAAATGCTTCATCTCTCGCGAAATATGCGCTTGCGCATATTTCAGAGACGAAACTTAGAAATTCTTAGATTATGTATTTTATAATCTTAGAATTTCTTTTCGTCTTGGTATCAAGAAGTAATCTCCCGCAAGCTCCATCCAGGTTCTATGATAATCGCCGCCTCTGCTCACACGCCGGCAGCAATTCAGCCGCACATAAAAACCAGACAAGAACTCACTTTACCTGTCTCAAATTCCTTTCGGATCCGTTACAGGCGGTGATTATCCCTGCCTTTGCTTGTGTTTCGGATTCTCACAGATAATTCTGATACGTCCTTTTCTCTTGATGACTTTGCATTTTTCGCAAATCGGTTTTACTGATGATCTAACCTTCACGTTAAACCCTCCTTTCAAAAAAGACCGTTTTTTATTATAACATGAGGGCTGTCGGTTGACAACCCCCATTTTGCATTTTCTATTCCTATTTATCTCTCCAGATAATACGTCCCTTGCTCAGATCATAGGGTGACAGTTCCAGCGTCACCTTGTCTCCGGGTAAAATACGTATAAAATTCTGACGCAGCTTGCCGCTGATATGGGCCAGCACACGGTGTCCGTTCTCCAGTTCCACCTGAAACATGGTGTTGGGCAGCTTCTCTACAACTGTTCCTTCAATTTCAATAACATCACTTTTCGACATACATTTCCTCCAATGTTTTGTTTGTTCTATTGCTCTCAAACTGCCTTATGGCGTACCTGACTTCTTCCGGCCTGACTGTTTCACCTGCCAAAAGCCTTGCCTTCAAATCCTCATCCGCCTCTGCGTTAATGGGCTGAATATGCTTTCTGCGCTTTTTTTTAGGTCTGTCCGGCTTTCTTAATCTGCCGTCCGATAAATATACGAAATCTCCTTCCTCCGCCACGACTATATAGAGAACACCCTTGTCATGCCCGGCTTTGGAGGTTACAAATTGTCCCGTCATACTGATCGTTCCTGTTCGTCTTTAATAGAGAGTCAAAATCTCCGGCTCACCCTCCTCCGTAATCAGGATGGTGTTCTCATAGTGGGCAGACAGAGAGCCATCCTCCGTCACCACCGTCCAGTCGTCATCCAGCCATTCTACATCCGCCCGTCCCATGTTGATCATGGGTTCAATAGCAAGCGTCATTCCCGGGCGAAGTCTGGGTCCTCGCTTAATCTGAGCAAAATTAGGTATCTGCGGGTCCTCATGAAGCTTTGTTCCCACGCCGTGCCCCACCAGATCGCGAACAATCCCATATCCGTAGGGCTTGATATAGGCCGCTATGGCGTTGGATATATCATACAGATGATTTCCGGCCTTTGCCTCTTTTATTCCCGCAAAAAAGCTTTCTCTTGTCACCTCGATAAGCTTCTTTGCCTCGGGACCGATCTCTCCCACTGCATGGGTTCTTGCGGCATCGGAATGGTATCCCTTATAAATCATACCTGCATCCAGGCTGACAATGTCGCCCTCCTGCAAAATGCGGTGCTTGCTGGGAATACCGTGCACCACCTGGTCATTAACCGACACACAAATGCTCGCCGGATAACCGTTATAATGAAGGAAATTCGGTATGCCGTCCAGCTTGCGGATCAGCTGGTCTCCTAAAATATCAATATCCTTTGTGGATATTCCGGGTCTGATAAACTCCTCCAGCTCCTTATGTACGATTGCCAGCCGTCGGCAGGATTCCCGGATCAATTCTATCTGCTGTTCATTCTTAATGATAATAGCCATGAGACTTACCCCAGAATATTCGTAATAGCCGCAAATACATCCTTCATATCCACAGTACCATCCACCGTTTTGAGCACGCCCTTTGCCGTGTAGAAGTCAATCAGGGGCTGGGTCTGCTCGTGGTATACTTTCAGACGGTTCTGTACTGTCTCCGGCCTGTCATCATCACGGAGTACCAGCTCGCTGCTGCAGGTATCACAGACACCTTCCTTCTTTGGCGGGATATGTTCAATATGGTAGGTTGCTCCGCATTTCAGGCAGGCACGTCTTCCTGACATCCTTCTGACAATATTCTCGTCGGGCACATCTACATTAATTGCATAATCAATCTTCTCGCCAAGCTTATTCAAAGCTTCATCCAGCACTTCCGCCTGGGGAATGGTCCTCGGAAACCCATCCAGAACATAACCCTTGGCACAGTCTGCCTGCGCCACTCTGTCCAGCAGAATCTTCACTGTCAGTTCATCAGGAACCAGCAGACCCTGATCCATATATTTCTTTGCTTCCATCCCAAGCTCTGTGCCATTCTTAATATTGGCGCGGAAAATATCACCTGTGGAGACATGTGGAATGCCATACTTCTCAGCAATCATTTTTGCCTGAGTGCCTTTCCCGGCACCGGGCGCACCTAACATTATAATCTTCATATTTATAACCCTGCCTTTCTGCATCCTGCATTTATAGTTCAAAAGTCGCGCAGGTTTACCCTGCGCGACTTCGGGAAGCGCCGCTCCCCTGAAAACCTACTTCTCCAAAAATCCCTTGTAATTGCGGACAAGCATCTGGGACTCCACCTGCTTCATAGTCTCC
>JAIDME010000410.1 GCA_029050705.1 Acetatifactor sp. | reverse complement strand
GAATACAGAGATGCGGATGATTTATGACGGAAATCAGAAACAGTGAAAATAGGGAGCTTTCGAGGAGGAAAAATGAAGATACTATATGGAACCGGAAATCCGGCAAAGCTGGAAGCAATGAGAAGCCGACTTGAAAATTTGGACATTGAATTGATCGGATTAAATGAATTAAAAGCAGAAGGTCATATGATCCCGAATATACAGGAGACCGGGAATACACCTCTCGAAAATGCGAGACAGAAGGCGCTGGCATATTATGAGGCTTTTAAGATGCCGGTTTTCTCATGCGATTCAGGATTATATTTTGATAACGTTCCGGATGAGGTGCAACCGGGGGTACATGTGCGCAATGTGAAAGGAAAATGTTTATCTGATGAAGAAATGATGGAATATTACGGAGGATTAGCGAAAAAGTACGGAAATCTTACGGCACGGTATAAAAATGCAATTTGTTTTGTTATGAATGAAAGTAATATTTATGAGGCAATGGAACCTTCTATGGAAAGTGAGAAGTTTATTTTAACGGATATTCCTCACAGCACTGTCAGGAAAAAGGGATTTCCATTGGACAGTATGTCTATCGATATAAAGACAAATCAGTATTATTATGATCTGCCGGCAGAAAAGTTGGAACAGGTAGCTGTGGAAGATGGTTTTTTGATGTTTTTTCAAAAGGTTTTAAATCATGCTTAGAATAAATAGGAGAAATTTCCTATGCAAGAGAGCCGGTTATTCAAAATAGTTTATCACTTATTAAATAAAGGCCATGCAACCGCACCGGAACTGGCAAAGAAGCTGGAGGTTTCTGTTCGCACTATCTATCGTGACATTGAAGCCCTGAGCGAAGCAGGAATCCCTGTCTATGCAGAAACGGGACGTGGTGGGGGATTCTACCTGATGTCCGACTTCGTTCTGGGTAAAACCATGTTGTCAGAAAGTGAAAAGAGAGAACTGCTGGCAGCTTTACAGAGTCTTACGGTTACCGGTAATACTTATCCGGATAGCTTATTGGAAAAATTGACCGCGCTTTTTTCTGCTCCTTCAGAGAGCTGGTTTGGAGTGGACTTTTCACGATGGGGAAATGAAACCAGAGATAAGCAGTATTTTGAATTGTTAAAGACAGCAGTCCTTGAAAAACGATGTGTAAAGCTTCATTATGCCGGCATGAGTGCTGCCTTCAGCGAAAGAATTGTACAACCGGTGAAATTGCTGTATAAATCAAGGGCGTGGTATTTACATGCATTTTGCATGGAGCGACAAGGGTATAGATTATTTCGATTAAGCCGTATTTTAGATTGTGAACTGTTGAATGAAGGAATAGAGCCTCCGCCTTTGCCGGAATATCAGGATACATCCACACAAGAATACTGTAAGTTTGTATTCCTCTTTTCAAAAGAAGTGACATATAGAGTGTATGACGAATTTAGCCCCGATGTGACGCAAAGGCAGGAGAATGGTGATCTGCTCGTCACGGTATGGATGCCATATGATGAATGGGTAATCGGCTTTTTGCTTTCCTTTGGATCTCTTGTGGAGATTATAGAACCGCCTGCCCTGAAAAAAGTGATAGCAGAACGGGCAAAGGAAATATATGAAAAGAATAAATCATGACACGCCATTCCAGAAAATAGCTTGAGAAAAGGGGAATATAAACTTGTGGAGATAGTGGAGATATAGAATGAAGACTTTGATATTAAACGGCTCTCCGAGAATAAACGGGGATACTGTCAGCCTTATTAAGAAAATTACCGAAAGAATTGAAGGAGAATACAGAATTGTAGATGCATACAGGTGTAATATTTCACCTTGCCTTGACTGCAGGTATTGCTGGAAAAATAATGGATGTGCAATAGGCGATGAAATGCAGGAAATATATAAATACATACAGGAATGCGATAACATTTTAATTGCTTCACCGCTCTATTTTTCGGAACTGACCGGAAAATTATTAGATGTCGGAAGCAGACTGCAAACATATTTTTGTGCCAGATTTTTCAGAAAGGAAGAGCCTGTTGTAAAATCTAAAAAGGGCGCAGTTATATTAGTCGGGGGCGGTGACGGTCATATAGACAAAGCCTATGGTACAGCATGTACTCTTTTACATCATATGAACTGCTATAATATTTACGAGGCGGTATATAGCCATAACACAAATGAAAGACCTGCCATTGATGATGAAAAGACTCTTTTGGGATTAAATGGTATTTTAGATTTTTTCGGAAAGCTTTAGGTGAGGAGCATTATGGTAGCATGCTTATTTTTCAAAGATAGGGAATACAGTGATACTTTACATATTATCGGAATAACGCCTGTTGATTTATATTGACCTGGAAAATAGAAAGATTACAGAGGAAACTGTCCCTTCAGCACCAGTCTCCGCATACTATCAATCCTACCCCACCAGTGACCACACCGTCTTTTACACTGTGGGAACGGAAGAAAAGCTGGACGGCGAGATGCAGCTTCTGGAAGGAGTTCCTGCAAATCATAATACGCATTTTTTTTGGAATCCGGAATTCAGTATGCTTAGTATATCCATAGATACAAGCTCGGGCATATCGAGGCTGGCATTCTTTATTCCCGGAACGGACACGGGCTGGTATTTTGACAGGATTCCTTCTGACAGCGTCCATGAGGAGTCAGGCACCTGGTACAGTGAATATGGATACATAATCCGGGCTGTTTCCCCGGAACGGGATATGTATTATCTGTATTTATATGAATATACTCCATAATACACAGATTGTTGAATCTTTCACAATTCCGCACTATAATAAATGCTGCAATGATATTCTGGATTTTTGGGGGAAAGTATGAATAATATTTTAGATAACATAACGAAAAAATTTGTTGAGCAAAGCCAAAGTATTTTAGAAGATAATCTGGTTGGGGTGTATCTTCACGGCTCAGCAGCTATGGGATGCTTTAATTCCCAAAAGAGCGATATTGATTTACTGGTGGTGGTCAATGGGGATATAGCTGACGAAATAAAACGCCGGTATATGGATATGGTTGTGGAATTAAATGCATACGCGCCAAAGAAGGGAATTGAAATGAGTATCGTCAGAAAAGACGTATGCAGACCTTTTATTTATCCGACCCCCTTTGAATTGCATTTCTCCAATACACATTTGGAATGGTATCAGACAAATCCCTCAGATTATATTGACAAGATGAATGGAACAGATAAGGATCTGGCAGCTCATTTTACTATCATTTATCACAGAGGGAGATGTCTTTGCGGGAGAGAGATCAAGGATGTCTTTGAAGAAGTCAGCCGGGAGTTCTATTTCGACAGTATTTGGTGTGATATCGAAGACGCCGAAAAAGAAATAATGGAAAACCCTACTTATATGATTTTAAATCTGTGCAGAGTGCTGGCATACAAAGAGGACGAACTTATTTTGTCGAAACAGGAAGGCGGGAAATGGGGATTGGAAAATGTTCCTGAAATATATCATCCTTTGATTTTACAGGCGCTGAATGAGTACTCATTTGATGAGGCGATAAAGACGGACAGGGACCGCGCCTGTGAATATGCTGCATATATGATAAACCGAATAAGAAGGTGATCGCAGTGTCCCTTACAGCGAATGCCGTCTGTTTATGCCGTATTTTTTGTAGTAAGCCGCTTTATCTATATACATTCTCTTTTCCGCTTCTGCGATCAGCCCTTTTACATTGCTGCAGTTGTCCTTTTCCCATATGCCGCCTACTGCCATGTGAACGGATTTGTCCTGCAGATCTTTCTTAAGTTGCTCAACTCCCTGCCACAATGCTGTCTCCCCGATTCCTGCACAGATCGTTAACAGTTCATCACCGCCGATACGAAACAAACCGTATTCTCCAAAGTTCTTTTTCAGGCATTCACAGGCATCGGTGAGCAGTTTGTCGCCTGCGTCATGGCCTTTCTGGTCATTAGTCTGCTTAAGACCTGTCACATCACAATAAACAATTCCCAGGCTCCGCTCATTTTGCAGATTGTTAATGTATTTGCTCATGGCATGGCGGTTTCCGATCTGGGTAAGCTGGTCACAATAGCTCATTTCCTTTAATTGCCGGAGGAGATTTC
Organism: Acetatifactor sp.; assembly: GCA_029050705.1. GTDB lineage: Bacteria > Bacillota > Clostridia > Lachnospirales > Lachnospiraceae > Acetatifactor. Next base: position 11,120 of record JAIDME010000410.1, on the reverse strand, counting down.
GTCGTTTCAGGGAAGAAATGATAAAATGCGCCATAATCTGGAGCATGTCGGAAGCATAGTCCAGCGATTTCTCGGGGGGATTTTCTATTCCGTAAAAACCGATCACCTCGCCCTCATTATATAAGGGAACTACTACCAGGGAGCGGATATTCTGTCGTTTCAGGTTTTCGTACTGCATCGGGTCGCTCTCCCGGATATCCTCTAATTTTTTTATTACAATATGTCTGTCGGTTCGAAAACTACGATACCAGTTGGCACATACTTCTGCCGGAAGGTTCTGCAGGTCGTCTTTCTTCGGGGTGATGCCGCTTGCTACCCATTCATATGTGTTATCATCGCATCCGCTCTCATTTCGTTCAAAGATATAGGTTCTCTCACTGCCAAGCGCTTTTCCCGTATACTCCAGCAGAACCTCCAGTGTCTGAGAAGGCGTCTCCTGCTGCAGGGCAACACGAAATCCTTCATTGATTCTTGCTTCCAGGCTCATCATACTGTCCCGGTGTTCCTGTCTGCCGACATCAATGGCAATTTCCATGTGATATTTTTTCCCATCCTCTTCTATCAAGGTATCTTTGAACAGTACCTGCCGCTCCTGCCATTCTCTGAAATACCCGGGTCTTAGTTCGTGATCGTTACACGCTGAGCAGGGGGCGGAACAGTGCCGGATGATCTCGTGGTATTTTTTCCCTGAAATATCTTCAAGTGAGTGAAAGCCATATGTTTGAAGTGCCTTTTTATTCATATAGATCAAGTCATAGTTATCCATGTCTGAAACATATACGAGTTCATCCATCGTATCAAAGAACTCCCATATCTTGTTCATGCCCGCAGTCCTCCAAATTATGAAACAGTAAGATACTTATATATATATCATATTTCTTAAATCCCGTTTCACATTTTGCGCGAATGGTTAATATATGGTGTGAATTGTAAATTGCCCTGCATTTACATTTTTACGATAAGATGCTAGAATGGCAGCAGGCGGGAGAAACAGGAAGGAGCGACCTTTGTTGGTACAGATTTTGTCATTCATACATAATTTAACCACTATGCTGTTTGGTATCTATATTTCCGCTTTCTTTTTAGGCGTAAAGCAGAACAGGAAAAATATCTTTAAACTGTTTCTGCTTTTTGCATGTCAGGGAATCGTATATATTATCAGTTTTCTGTTATTGGGTATGACTGTTACTGACCGGCTCTATGCGATCATCATACACCTGCCCCTGATTTTATTTTTAACCCTGTATTATAAGTATCCTGTTATTTCATCCTGTATCTCGGTGTTTTCCGCTTACCTGTGCTGCCAGCTGAGCAACTGGATCGGATTATTGGCATTGGAGATTACAGGTAAGCAGTGGTGTTATTATACTTCGCGAATTGTGATCACCCTTATTTCCTTCTTTCTGCTGTGCAGATTTGTATGCCGCACCACAGAAACCATCTTTGCAAGGGATACGCGGGAATTTTATATTATTGGATTTCTGCCCACAGTTTATTATTTTTTTGACTATTCCTTCACCAAGCTCTCCGATATGCTTTATTCCAGCCATAAAATAGTGATTGAGTTTATGGGTTTTGTCTTTTGCATCTCCTATTTTGCCTTTCTGTTTGTGTATTTTCGGGAATATGAGAAAAAGCAGGAACTTAAGCAGTACAGTGATCTGATGAAGATGCAGCTGCTCTCAATAGAAAAGGAGATTGAGCAGGTAAAACGCAGCAAACAAAAATTTTCCATATTAAAACATGACATGCGCCATCACTTAAATTTCATCCTGACCCAGCTGCAAAATAATAAAACAGAGAAGGCAATCGAATATATTGAAGAAATCAGTAATATTTATGATGATACCATAATTGCAACCTACTGCCGGAACGAAATGGTCAATTCGGTGATTTCAATTTATCATGTACGTTTTGCTGACAGGAAAGTTGCGTTCAACTGTGATATTTCCATAGGGGGAACGCTCCCTTGCCCGGATACTGCGATCTGTGCTATTTTATCCAATGCTTTGGAAAATTCCATGCACGCATTGGAAGAAATGGATACGGAAGAAAAATGGGTAAACCTCACAATCTCCGAAAAGAATAACCACCTTTTGCTCCAAATTGAAAATCCGATTGTACGAGTGCCGAGATTTGTCGATGGTATTCCAATCTCCGACAAAAAAGGGCATGGCATTGGTGTGAAAAGTATCATATACTATGTAGAGCAATTAAACGGACAATGTCAATTTTCACTTACTGACCACTCTTTTATTTTAAGAATCATTATTTAGAGGTGATTTCATGAAAATAGCAATCTGTGATGATGAAATACACTTTATAGATGCCACCTGCCTCCTGTTAGAACAATGGGCAAAGGAACGAGGCATTAAGCTTACGATCTACCGGTTTACCAATGGAGATGACCTGATTGCCGCCAATCAGAACGAAAGAATGGATTTAATCTTTTTGGATGTGATCATGCCGTTATTAAACGGTATGGATACTGCCAGAGAACTTCGAAATACCAATCAGACAGTTCCGATCATTTTCCTTACTTCATCCAGGGAGTTCGCTGTTGACTCTTATGAGGTAAAAGCTCTTAATTATCTCATAAAACCCGTTGATCCGGAAAAGTTATTTCTATCTCTCGATGATTTTTTGAGAACCTATAATCTGTCGAAGAATTTCTTAACTGTAAAAACAGTCGACGGCTTTTGCAGGATCATGCTTGCCGATGTTGACTATCTGGAGGCGCAGAACAAGCAGGTTCTTATCCATTTAACAACCGGCAGGACGATCGCGATTCGTGAACTGTTCTCAAAATGTACGGAAATTTTCACGCCGGAAAACGGATTCTGCTGCTGCCATCGCAGTTATATTGTGAATCTGAGCAATGTAGAGAAATTCTCAAAAACGGAAGTTACCACTATCACCAATGCCGTCATACCGATATCCAGAAGCAGCTATGCAGCATTTAAAGAAACATATTTTAAAAATATGTTTGAATAAGTTCACCATCTTCTATATGTTTTGTGTTATAATGTTTATGTGAAATACAAATCACAGTTTTTCAAAAGTTGACTCGAAAGAACCGGCAAAATCATATGCTTCGGAGGATTTATGGAAGAACCGTTATATTTACATATTCCATCCTGTGGAGAACTCTGGTATCGGCAGAAAATCATGCAGGATCCTGACACTATGAGTTATAACAAGGGTTATGACCTGGATTTTGACGGCTATGACAAAGCAACAGGATGCATTGCTTTTCCTGAACAGGAATGGACAGACTGGTATGCTTGGTTTATCGGGCAGGAACCCCGGCGTTTTTATGCGTACATTGTCCGGGAATCTGACGGCGAATTTATCGGTGAAGTCAATGTTCACAGGAATGAGGATGCCGGCTGGTACGAGATGGGTATTGTTCTGGAAGCGAAGTACCGGGGAAAGGGCTATGCGGTAGATGCGCTGCGTCTGCTGTTGGAGCATGCTTTTGAAAAAATGGATGCCGATGCCGTTCATAATGACTTTGAAGCGGAGCGGAGCGCTGCAGTGCAAACACATTTGTCCGCCGGATTTACAAAATACCGGCAGGAAAACGGGATTATAGAACTACTGATTACCAGAGAACAGTATTTTCGGCTGAAAGGTTAAGTTCCGGGCAGTCGGGCAAAGAGGGAAACCGTTATTTGCAGGAAAGGGGCAATGCGATATGTGGTTTCTGTTTGCAATATTATCTGCGATATTTGCGGCACTTACATCTATACTGGCAAAAGTCGGCATAGACGGAGTAAATTCAAATCTTGCAACAGCAATAAGAACAGTGGTTGTAGTCGTTATGGCATGGGGAATGGTTTTTCTGACGCATGCGCAAAGCGGCTTAACAGAGATAAGCAGGAAAAGCTGGATTTTTTTAATATTGTCAGGTCTTGCAACAGGGGCTTCGTGGTTATGTTATTATAAAGCATTACAAATGGGAGATGCGTCCAAGGTTGTACCGATTGACAAGCTGAGTGTTGTTTTGACACTGATACTGGCATTTGTATTTTTACATGAAGAATTTACGCTTAAATCATTTATCGGGTGTATATTGATCGGAGCGGGAACTTTGATCATGGTCTTGTGAAAACCGGAGCAGATGCAGAGGTTTCGATAAACTGTATTTTGTATACACGGAGAATGGGCGGATGGCATTGGAAGACCGGAAGGAAGGAGACGTGTTTAGAAATGAAGTTTAATGATTTTGACAAGCAGATGCGTATTTATGAGGAATCGCTTGACCAGTACATATTGCCAGATATGTATCTTGTGGCAAGGCTTGATGGCAGATTGTTTACAAAGCTGACAAATGAAATCTGTAAATCTGAAGCGCCCTTTGACACGCAGTTCAGAGATTATATGGTTGAAACGACAAAGCATCTTATGGAATGCGGTTTCCGCATTGTCTATGGTTATACGGAGAGTGATGAGATTTCACTTTTATTTCATGCGAAGGACGATACCTTTGGCAGAAAAGTAAGGAAAATAAATTCTATACTTGCAGGAGAGGCAAGCGCGGTATTTTCTCTGAAATTAGGGCGGATTGCGACGTTTGACTGCCGCACTATTCCCCTTTCAAATCTTGAAAAGGTGGCTGATTACTTTATATGGAGACAGGAGGATGCGCATAGAAGTTCTCTTGATGCCCACTGTTACTGGGCGTTAAGAAAAGAGGGCATAGAACCGGGAGAGGCTTCCGCAATGCTGGAGGGGAAATCTATGTCCTATAAAAATGAATTGCTGTTTCAAAGGGGGATAAATTATTACGAGCTTCCGGTTTGGCAGAAACGCGGCATCGGGGTTTATTTTCAAGACAGTGTAAAAGAAGGGGACGATCCTGTGTCAAAGGACACGGCGCAGACAGCAAGGCGGGAACTTACGGTGAATTATGACCTTACGCCCGGCAGAAAATATGGTGAATGGGTTGCGGCGTTTGCGGACAGGGAGTAAGTTCTTGCAGCGGAGTAAAGAACAGCAGGCAGGGGAAATACAATCTCCCGTCTGCTGTTCTTTGTTAAATTTCCATATTTATTTCCCCAAACATTTTAAAATAGGTTCAATATATTTTTTGTCTGAAATATCATAGGATGAAGAAATCATTTTTATCATTTCGTCATCGGCTTCTGTTTTATTCTTCTTTGCTTTAAGTGTTTTGATAAATATTTTCATCATCAGTTTTGAGGGCCCAGACATTTTTTCATAATTGAATCCGCCCGGACAGTAAAATACACTTACCTTTTGCAATTCTGACTCATTGAAGTTACGGTTAAGTGCAGGCGCAATTTCCGGACTATCTATCGGACTTCCGCCGACACAAAATGCAATCAGCTTCTTATCCGCCCATTTACCTATATTATTTTTAAACCAGCCGAGCTTGCTGATGCCGCCTGCGCAGGCCCAGCTGCCGTAAATGATTGCGTCATAATCGGCTATGTTTTTATTCTTCGCCTCTGATAATGAAAAACAGTCCGCTCCTGAGGCTTCCGCTATCCACTGGGCATAACGTTTTGTGAAACCTGTCTGCGAGTTATATATTACGATGGTTTTCATCTGTCGAAATCTCCTTGTCTGTCTTTTTATTGATAGTTCTCTTTTCCAGATTTTCAATTCCCCCATACAGTTTCGACAGGAGAACAAACAATGTTTCAATTTCATCGTCTGTATAAACTTCAAAAAGATAGTTCAATTCCTCCTGATATTGAGAAAATTCCTTTTGAAAATAAGCGTTTACCTTTTCGGTGAGATAAATGCACATTGCTCGTGTGTCCAGAGGACTTTGCTGAATAGTAATAAATTCTTTTTTCATCAGTACGTCCGCCAGTTTTTTAATATTCTGCCTGGAACAGCCAAGCAGATTTCCGAGCTGCGTAAACGTCAGGGGTTCCTTTGACTGCCGGATTATGGAAAGCAGCATAAACTGCTTTAGGGAGACTTCAGGAATATGGTTATCAAAGAGAGTCTGCAATTTATTTCCGGCGATAAACAATGTGCTGAAAATGGCTTTCTGCCGGTTCTCTTTAGTATCTGAAAATCTGGTGATCAAATCATCTAACAGCATGTAAGCCTCCACACGGGTAACTTGTTGCGATTAATTATAGCAACTAGTTACTTGTATGTCAAGTAAAGGTTATTTTAAGGAGGATAATTTATTGTAAGTATAGCAGTGCAAAAAGAAAAATGTTTTACAATCAAATGCAAATATGCTATAGTGTACTAAGTTATTTAAGAAAAATGGCGATTTTTGTTTTTTTAAAGTAACATGCCTGATGAACTTCACGCCGTACAGAAGTCTATTATTTCCCGATAATGCAGCTGTATCTGTTGGATTAGGATATAAAATTTCAATATGGGATACTGAACGGAGTGAATTACGGTAAAGGTGAAAAGGATGGATGATTTGGTTTTTACACCGGTAAATCTGGATGCATTTGACCAGGTTTACCGATATACTTCTGTTTTTGGGGAGGGATCGTGCCAGCATTCTGCGTGCAGCATGTATTCACTCGCAGAGAAATACGGGGATGCTGTATGCGAAAGGGATGGTGTTCTCTATACACTGAGAAGTCGTCTGTGTGACGATGATTTCAGGGTGTATCTGGCGCCGATGGGACATGGGAACATGAAAGAGGCGTTTTTGAATATCATTTCCGATGCGGAGGCTCATGGAAAAAAGGCGAAGTTTTTTTCATTGACGGAAAAATGTGCGGATATCCTGAAAGAAGAACTGCCGGACCGTTTTGATATTGAGGAGGACCGGGATCTTGCGGAGTACATATACCGCACAGAAATCATGGCTGCATTTTCCGGAGGAAAACTAAAAAAACGCAGGTCAGAGGTTAATACATTCTGGAATATTTACGGAAATCGTGCGTCTGTTACAAAGATAAAACCCAGTGATTTTCCTGATATATTGGAATTTGAAAGAAAGTGGCTGGAAAAAAATAAGGAGACTCATGACATGGAGGCTCTGGGGCGGGAGGCCCGGATGATAGAACTGCAGCTGTCACACTTTGAGGAATTGCACCTGTCCGGCATTGTACTTAGGATAGACGGTGTTGTTTCAGGATTTGGCTATGGAACGAAACTAAGTGACAGCTATTATGATGCGATCATCGAAAAAGGGGACAGAGACGTTCAAAATGTATACAAGGTACTGAGACAGGAATCGGTGAAGCAGTGTGCCATGGATTGTACCTATGTCAATATGGAGGAGGATGTCGGCGTGCCGGGGCTTCGGGCTTTAAAATACGCATATAAGCCGGAATTTCTTCTTCATAAGTATATAGCAGTCGAAAGGTAGGGATAAGATGAGGTTAAAGAAGCAGGGAATTGCAACAATCGGGTTGATATTTATTACTTTTTTGGCGGCAATCCAGTATGTCTTTTTACAGAACGTACCGGATACGGTTTCTACGTTTGCCTTTGTCTGTGTCACCAATATGATCGGGATTTTCGTGCTGGGTATCACTCAGGTAAAGAAGATTGTCAGCATAAAGAAAGCGACATTGAAAAAGGGAATCCTCTTTGCGCTTGAACTGACGGGTTTTAATTTTTTTACGTTGCTCGGTTCGAGGAACTTAGATGCCGTTATCATATCCAGCGTGGTCAGTCTTTACTTTGTGTTCGTCACGCCGCTTCTGCTTCTGTTAAAGAAAAAGGTCAATTTTTTCTCAGGAATCGCGTCAGTGATCGCCATTATCGCATTGATCCTGATGTTTGGAGCTGACACAGATGCCTTGTTTTCATCCCCCAGTGTGATATATCTGATCATAGCGGATCTTTTTTTTGCGGCTTATGTTGTCAGTGTCTCTCTTCTCGGTGAGTCTGAGGATTCGCTGCAGCTTACTTTTTCACAGATGGCTTTTGCGGCAGTTTTTGGCTTCATTGGATGGGTGGCTGAAAGCGTGCTTACAGGCGGAAGTTTATCTCTGCCAAAAGAGGGCAGCTTTTGGATCAGTGCCCTGTTCATCGGTGTATTTATCCGGGCGGTCTATGGAATACTTCAGATCGCATGCCAAAAGCATGTGTCAGCGTTGAAGGCATCCCTGGTCTTTGCATCAGAGATCATCATCACTCTTATTACGAATCCGCTCATGTGCTCTATATTTAAAATTGAGTATACTCCTGCAACAGGCTTTCAGGTAATAGGCGGTTTCCTGTTTATCGTGGCTACGTTAATGATAGATGACGGGGTGATGGCAAAGCTTGGCTATGAGGATATGCAGGCGGTCTTTTTTGTGAAGGCATCCGGTGAGAGCACGCAGCGGACTTCTGTCGCAAGGAAGATTATCTTTACGACGCTGACCTTTTCCATGCTTACCCTGATCGCTTCCATCATCATCTGTCTGTCATCCATCCACTTTATACGGAATTCCGCGGTCTCAAATTCAAAAGAATTAGGAGAGAATGCCTCAACTATCAGCTCTCAGGCAATGATACAGAGGCTGGAAGAGAGCATATCAAATCAGGCGGCGGATAAGATGCTTCTGGCAGAGCAGAAACTCGCGGCTTACTCGGATTCTGCACTGTATGCCGCGTCCTACGCGCACTCCCTTTATGAAGGGGGGAAAGCATATCCTGATAAAGAAGTGGAACGCCCGTTAAAAGAGAATGCGGGCAAATGGGTTATGCAGAGGACGCTTGCAAATAAGGATATTTCCTATGAAGATTTGAGGGAAGAGAGCAGGCTGCTCGGCAATATGGTGGATGTGTTTGCACCTATCGTGGCAAATAATGACAATATTGCAACGGTATATATGGGGACAGAAAGCGGACTCCTTATCAGTTATGATCCATATTCGGATACCGGGGACCAGGTTGGAGAGGGATACTATGAATATCGCGCTTCCACATGGTATGAGCTGGGGAAAAACACTGAGGACTATGCTTTCACGGAAACTTATCAGGACAGCTATGGCAGAGGACTGACGATTACCTGTGTGGCGCCCTTTACAGATGCCTCCGGAAAATTCTGCGGATGTATCGCTATGGATATATTAATGAGCGAAATGAATGCATCCATGGTAAATGATGGCATTATTGATCCCAGCGTGGCATCTCTGATCGACAATGAGGGGAATTATATTGCAGGAAAGGATGTAGATCCCACTTCAGAGAATATGGGAAACATTTTTGACGCGGATAAGGACGAGGCCCTGCGTGCGGTCGGCAAAGAGATTCTTGAAAAGAAGAATGGCGTTGTGAGCACCGGTGAGGGAGATGATGCGAAATACATTGCTTTCTCGACAATTGCCTGTACGAACTGGACGCTTTGTATTTCAAGCCCGGTTTCCTCGGTCATAAAACCGGCAGAAACCATACGTGAGAGTATAAATAAAAACACCGATGATGTGGTGGGGGCTGTTGTGAGGGGAATACTTACCGTCATTCAGAGCTGTCTGGTCTTGAGTGCGCTTATACTCATTTTCGTGACACTGTTTACAGGAAAGACAGCGAAGAGGATTTCCGATCCGCTTAAAAGACTGGAGGCAGATGTCCGCCAGATCAGTGAGGGAAATTTTGACCGGCACACACAGGTGGACACGGATGATGAAATCGGAAGTCTGGCAGATTCCTTCAATTATATGACGGATTCTCTGCGAAAATATATTGAGGATTTGAAAGAAATCACGACAAAGGAGGAGAGGCTTGCCGGCGAACTTTCAGCGGCGACGAATATTCAGGCAAGTATGCTGCCGAGAGATTTTGACAGATACGCGGGGCATAAGGAATTTGATCTCTATGCCGCTATGACGCCTGCTAAGGAGGTAGGCGGTGACTTCTATGATTTCTTCCTTGTAGACGAAGATCACCTGGCTATTGTCATGGCTGACGTATCAGGGAAGGGGGTTCCTGCAGCTCTGTTTATGGCGATTTCCAAGACGCTTATTAAGAACAGGGCACAAATGGGCGGAAATCCGGCTGAGATTTTAGGGGCCGTAAATGAGCAGCTTTGTGAAAGAAACGAAGAAGATATGTTTGTTACGGTTTGGCTTGGAATATTGGAATTGTCAACCGGAAAGGGAATGGCTGCAAATGCCGGACACGAGCATCCGGTTCTAAAACGTGCTAAAGGAGATTTTGAACTGGTGAAGTACTCCCACTCACCTGTGCTGGCTGCGATGGAGGGGATCCGGTTTAGGGAGCATGAATTTGAAATGAAACCGGGAGATTGTCTCTATGTTTACACGGACGGCGTTGCCGAGGCTACGAATGCGGACAATGAGCTATATGGAACGGATCGGCTGCTTGAAGTTCTGAATAAGAATAAAAACGTAAAAATGTCTGAGCTGCTCCCTGCTGTCAAGGAGGACATCGACAGATTCGTGGGAGATGCTCCTCAGTTTGATGATATCACGATGCTGGGAATGATATATTATGGCCCCCAATAGCAGGAAAGAGCAGAGGATTATATTTTCAATGAAAATATCAGTATATGATAGTTTCCCGGACTGTGCAAAAGAAATCAGAAAGACAGTATTTACAGATGAACAGGGATTTCAGGATGAGTTTGATGAAACAGATAATGAGGCGGCGCATTTTGTAATGTATGATGAGGATGAAACGCCTGTTGCGACTTGCCGTGTATTTTGGAACGATACAATGAATGCGTATGCTCTTGGAAGACTTGCTGTTGTAAAAAAATATCGTGGCAAAAATCTTGGTTCAACCCTGATGAATGCAGTGGAAACATATGTAAAAGAGAATGGCGGAAAAGACATTGTGTTACACGCACAATGTCAGGCGGCCGGTTTTTATAAGAAGTCAGGGTTTACAGAATTCGGAAATATAGAGGAGGAGCAGGGCTGTCCGCACATATGGATGAAAAAATCTGTGTAAAAAGAGTGGTATTTTTTAACTAACTGATGTAGAATACATGAAGATATGAATTGCGGCATTTGGAAAAATGCCATCAGGATTTTAAAGAAAGGGATGGGATATTGCCTGGAATGAATAATTTGAAGATTAACTTTCAATTAAAAGAATTGGATAAGGTTAAGCCTTTTGGAGAAGATGCGGATCGGAGCCTTCATTGGTTTGGTTTGACGGATGGCTTCCTTTGGATTAATGCCGGAACACAGACCCTATATGAATAC
>JAIDME010000041.1 GCA_029050705.1 Acetatifactor sp. | reverse complement strand
GATATAATCCGACTGACGGAGCTTGCCGGTCAACAGCTTTGCCGCCTCCATATAGTCGTTTCCTTCCACCTTTACCGCCAACAGAGTACATTCCGTCAGCCCTCTGTTTCTGGCTGTCAGATACGCCTTCACCAGCGTCTGGAAAGCTTCCGTCTTCAGCGTCTGCGTTCCGGCCTCATAGCGCTGTTCCTCAAGGGCTACCAGATAGCGGTTCGCCCGCAGTACTGCGTTCTGAATCAATGCACTGATGACTACAAGCTGGTTCGCCTGTCCCAGCGTCATCCGCTCCCAAGGAATACCCCAAACCATGATGATCATCTGCATTTCATCGTTTTCAAAAATGGCGTTTGCCATCAGCGGATAATGTTCTTCCATCCTCCGGTTGATAAATACTTTCCTCTGCACCAGCGTTTCATACAGTTCACCCATATTCGTATACTGAATAGAACCGCCCAACTGGCGCGCCTTTGGCGATGTGGAAGAAAACAGTCTTGCATATGCCCGGTTTGACACCGTATAGATAGCCACATCCTTGCTCTTCATAAGCTTGCCCAGCATCTCCGCCGCATAAAACAGCACCTCCTCCGGACTGTATTGATCCAATGCCGAGGTGATACTGTAAATTTTTCCCACGCTGTCATTCTGGTTGACTATCTGTGTCTCCAGAGCAGCCTTCACGCGCACGTTACTGCTGTTAATGTCCTGAATATCCACAAGCTGCATGTCCAGAAATTCTCTTTCGCTCTGACTCTCCTGCTTCAGCTTTGTGATCTGGTCACGCATATACCCAACTACCAGCCCCAGAATGAACAGCTGCGCTATCCACACATATGTATTGGCATCCAGCATGACCTCAAATGCAGATCGGCTGTACATCTGCCGGAAACAGTAGCCAGCCACCGAAAGAACAGCGGAAAGGGTGGCCTGATGCTGGCCGTAAACAATGGCAAACAATAAAACATACAACAGGTAAAAGTCCAGATTTGCAAAGTATTCACTGCCCACCGCACGGTTGTTCAGCATAAAGAAAGGAATAAACAAAATAATATTTTCCGCAAAAGGAAGCATGGTTTTCAGCAGCCAGCTCACTCTATCCTTAACTTTATCACCCAGAGGCTTATCTGCTTCTCCCCCGTTCAAAAACAGGTGGGATTTCTTTTTCATCTGCGCCGTAATTTTCCTGACAGTATTCTCTACCTCGCAGAAAAACGGGTTCCCGAATTCACTCTCATACAAGGCATCCGAAAGAATGACTCTGCTCTCCTGCCCCTGTACAGGAATCAGTTCCAGAGGTTCTCCCCAGACCTGACATATCATATCCGCCAGAGAAGTTTCCGTCATTTCCCGCATAGAAGACAGATTATAGATAGAATACCTGTGCTCACTGCACATAGCCAGACGGTTTACAAACTCCACTGCATCCGTCACATAAAGAAGGGAAAACACACGATTCTCATCCACTGTAATACGCTTACTTTCCAGCGCCTCAAGGCACATGCGGCTGCAGATATCCCTGGCATCCCTGCGGTTCTCCGGAATGCCGTACACATGATCCAGCCTCAGAACAATAATGTCCTTCCCACAGTTCTTTCGGTAATTTTCACACAACTCCTCCCCCTGGGACCAGACCATCCCGGGGATTCCTTCCGGTGTCACGGGCTCCGTCTCCCCTATGTTCTCAGGATAATCTCCCCCATACACATCCTGAGTGGAAAGATACAGAAATCTCCCTTCTGTATATTGGGAGTACGCCATGAGTATATTCATCAGGCTGTTGGAATATCGAACCGCCTCCCGCTCCACGCCCTGACCGGTCCATTTGAAGTTTGTGTCATATGCGCCCATAAAAACAGTAAGTTCCGGCCGGACACTCTCAAAAATCTCCTTCAGGCTGTCGCTTTCATAAGGGAAATTATATTTTTCAAATGCGTGCTGATAGGAGGCCTTTCCATAACGGTCCCCCGTCAGCAGAGATATTCTGTGTCCTTCTTTATTCAGTTTGACAATCAGATTATTGATCAGATTACCCGCTCCGCCAATCAGCAATATATTCATGTTTTTTTCTACCGTACCCCCGCTGCAGTTTATTCCTTACCCGATAACAATCCCCTGTGCCTCCAGACCCGCCAGAAATCCACGCACATCTGTCAGTGCGCTTTCCCTGTCAATCCGATACCGACTGCTCATCTGTTCCGCAACAGCTTCCTCTTGCATCCCCTGCTGTAACAATTTCCAAATTTCCGCCCCCACCTGATTCAGCGAAAGCGGAGGCTTCCTGTTCTCCGGACCCTGCATCATATCAAGCAGCCAATAGCAGCCTGCTGCATGTCTCAGCTGCCACCGTTCCGGTTCCTTTATTCTTGTCTCTTCCACACCTTTATTCTCCAGTCAGCCACCCCGCTTTAACTCATTGTACGGGGGAATAAAAATAATAACTATATTATAGCATAAACTCACGATTTTGCAACTATTCCGTACTCCTGAATCAAATTGTGCAATTTTTTCATCGCTTTATCGATTCCGCCCACTTCATCAATAATTCCATGCTTTACAGCCTCCTCACCCACAAGTATGGTTCCCATATCTTTAGTCAGCACCCCTGTCTCCATCATCAGCTGCTCCAGCTTCTGCTTATCCGCCTTGCAATGGCCGCATATAAAGCCTGTGATCCGGTCCTGAATCAGCTTGAAATAGTCGAAGGTCTGCCGCACTCCGATCACCATACCGCTCATGCGAACCGGATGAATAACCATAGTTCCCGTCGGCACAATATAGGAATAATCCGTACTCACTGCAATCGGAACTCCAATGGAATGGCTGCCTCCCAGCACCAGTGAGACCGTCGGCTTGCTTAAGGATGCTATCATCTCCGCAATGGCAAGTCCCGCCTCCACATCACCCCCCATAGTATTCAGCAGTACCAGTACACCCTGAATGTCGCTGCTGTCCTCAATGGCAGCCAGACTGGGCAGAATATGCTCATACTTTGTAGTCTTAGAATTATTGTTGAGATTGTCATGCCCTTCTATTTCCCCGATAATTGAGATCAAATGAATATTTTCCAGCTGATTGTTCTCATCCAGCGTGGCCTGCCCTGTCTTTTCAATCCTCTCATCCCTGTGCTGCTCCTTTTCAATCTGTGTGCCCTTTTTTTCTTCCGACATTTTTCCCTCCGTTTCTGCACCGCATCCCAGACAAGTAAAAACCGAATCATCAAACTTTCTGACTGTGCTGACTGCGCCGACAATATGATAAGGGAGCGCACTCGCACTCCCTTATCATCATCTCCATATTCAGAAAAAAAATGCAGATCAGATGTCGAAATCATCCTTCTCATCCACATCCAGATCAAAATCATCCTTTCCCGCCGGAACGTTTACACCATAATCCAGCTTCTTCCTTACATGTTTTTTCGGAAGAGGCAGCGGATTTTCAATCAGTTTAACCTTCCTGGGCTGTGGAGCAGCTTCGCCGTCTGTCTGCTGAGCGGCATTTGCCTCCCCATACTGCTTTGAAACAGTCTCTCCGCCCGAAGCAGCCTCCCTGACCTGCTGCGGTACGACTGCCGATTCAATCAGTGAGCCGGCCGCTGCGGATATCTGCGCCACCACCTGCGCAGGCTTTACCTCACGAATACATTCCTCCACAGCGATTCCCGCCATGATTGTTAAAAACAGATACATATAAAGTCCCATGGGCACCTCCTCCGTAAAAATACCGAAACAGCCTGCAGACACCAGAATGATCAACAGTAAGATCCACGCTTTCATATGATCGCTCCGTCTGTCTCTCCAAAACGAAAACATGCCCAGCGTCAGAACACAAAATAAAATAATATATTCTGCCATGACTTCCGTCATTGTTCCCGGCACAGCCACCGAAA
This sequence comes from Acetatifactor sp., assembly GCA_029050705.1. Lineage (GTDB taxonomy): Bacteria > Bacillota > Clostridia > Lachnospirales > Lachnospiraceae > Acetatifactor. The sequence goes on along the minus strand of JAIDME010000041.1, from coordinate 2,751 downwards.
CAGGCAGCCTGAACTCCAGCGGACGATACAGCTGAAACCACCCGGTCAGCGCTGCTGTAAAACTCTTTCCGCTCATCAGAAAATCAGTCAGCGCACAGCTGACAAACCCTACTCCGGCCCCCATGAAACAGAGTAAAAGACACTTCAGTCTTCTGCCGGTTCCAGGCACTTCCTTCTCAGAAAAAATGACTGCTGCGAAAATCAAAAGCAAAAGACATCCCGCCACATCCAGATAACTGACAACAGAAATTGCGAGCCCCACAGCCGGAAATCCCCACAGGCTTTTTTTTGCCCTTGCCGCCGTTACAGTCAAAAGCAGGGCCGCAGACCAGAGAAAAAAATACAACATGGCCGGAGACAGATTGGATGCTGCATCCGACAGATAGGAAGAAAACACACCAAACCCGAGCATTACAATTGCAGCAATATTTCCCGCAAACTGCCTGACGGCAAAATACAAGAGCAGCAATGCGCTCATCTGCAGCAGAATCTGCACCCACACCGCAGCTGTCAGCTTATTTCCCAGAAAATAAAACAATCCATGAAGCATTCGAATATAAATATAGACAGCGCTGTGGGCAAATTGTGGAATCTCCTCCTCAAATACCATGACCGCAAGCTCATAATACACATTTCCTTCCACTGCGGCTCCTATTTCCCGAATCCTCAGTGCAAACCCTGTTGCCAGAAGAATCACTGTGACAGTTGTCTCAATCACAGTCCGCAAAGAATGCTTCCTGCCATCTGCCCCTGAATATTTTGGCAGAAAACGATGTATCAGGTATACTCCCACCCCCGCCACTATAATATACAGAGCACAGGCAATAGTCCCAATATAAATTTCCATCTCCATGGAATCGCATACCGCATCCGCCAGGCATACCAGCCCCACCTCTGCCGTCACTGCATAGAAAACCCACAGCAGATAGCTTAATACATTTTTCTTCCAACTCATAGCCGTATTCCTATTTTTCACTTTTGGTGATAATTTCACCGGAGGATAATATTTCCTCAATGTTGTAGCGCGGTCTTTGCTTCACTTCAATATATATTTTTCCGATATATTGCCCAACCATACCGATCGCAAGCAGCTGCAGCCCTCCCAGAAACCAGATGGACAGAATCAGTGATGTCCACCCCGGCACCACATGACCGGTGCAGTAAGAAACCAGAGCATACACCAGTGCTATCACCGACACAAAAATAATGAACAGCCCCAGTCCCAGTATCAGGCTGATGGGCTTTACACTGAAGGAAGAAATACCATTGAAGGCAAGCGCCAGCATTTTCTTCAGGGGATACTTGGACTCCCCTGCCACCCGTTCCCTGCGGTCATAGTAAACATTGTCCGTCGAATACCCGATCAAAGGCATCATGCCTCTCAAAAACAGGTTTGTCTCCTTATACCTGGAAAACTCCTCTACCGCGCGCCTGGACATCAGACGAAAATCTGCGTGGTTATATACGGTCTTCACTCCCATAAGGCTCATGAGCTTATAAAACATCTGGGCGGAAGTACGCTTAAAAAAAGTATCAGTCTTCCTCTCCCGTCTGACGCCATACACAATATCGCAGCCACCATGGAATTTGTCAATCATCTCCTCGATGACATCTACATCATCCTGCAGATCGGCATCGATGGACACCGTCACATCACTCATATCCTTCGCGGTCATAAGTCCCGCCGTCAGGGCAAACTGATGCCCTACATTCCCCGCAAGCTTGACGCCGCAGACCTTATCCGGATAAGCCCCATGCTCCTCTTCAATCAACTCCCATGTTCTGTCCTTGCTACCATCGTTGACAAACAATATAAAGCTGTCTTTTGAAATTTTTCCCTTTTGGATCAGGTCATCCAATACATCGCGAAGGGCTTTCGACGCAATCTTCAAAACATCTTCCTCGTTATAGCAGGGTACCACAATTGCCAGCTTATCCATGTATCTGTTCCTTTCCTCTTACACCAAAAGCTAAAGCACCACCGTTTAAAGGTGGTGCCGCCGGATTGGACTCTTCCTACTCATCCCAGTTGTGGTAAACCGCCTGTACATCGTCATCCTCTTCCAGCAAATCCAGAGTTCTCTGCAGATTCTTAACTGCTGTCTCGTCCGTCAGGCTTACGAAAGTTTGGGGAATCATGGTAACCTCCGCACTTATCATGGGAATACCCTCTTTTTCCAGCGCAGACCGAACCTCCTCAAAGCTGTCAGGGGCGGTGAGCACCTCAAAACTGTCTTCTTCTTCACTGAAATCTTCGGCACCGGCATCAAGAGCCATCATCATCAGGTCATCTGCGTTCATATCGCATTCTTCCCTGTCTATGATGATCTGTCCTTTCTTGTCGAACATAAATGATACACAGCCCGGAGTGCCTACATTCCCCTGGCCCTTTGTAAATGCACTCCGCACATTTGCCGCAGTGCGGTTTTTATTATCCGTAAGAGCATCAACGATAATAGCTATTCCATTGGGACCATATCCCTCATAGGTTACATACTCATAGGTAACGTTGCCCACATCTCCGGCAGCCTTCTTGATGCCTCTCTCTATGGTATCATTGGGCATATTGTTTGACTTCGCCTTGGCAATGACCGTAGCCAGTTTAAAATTGTTGGCAGGGTCGGGACCGCCCTCCTTCACAGCCACCGCAATCTCTCTCCCGATAATGGTAAATATCTTTCCCTTGGCGGCATCGTTCTTTTCCTTTTTATGCTTAATATTTGCAAATTTAGAATGTCCTGACATACTGTT